>CAZAEG010000139.1:0-4857 GCA_964484035.1 uncultured Enterobacteriaceae bacterium
CCGGGCGGCAAGATGGACCTCGCCATGCAGCTCATCTTCACCCCCATGATCTGGCGCCTGATGGAGCGCAGGAAGCTCGCGCTCGGCAAAGGCTAGGAGGCATCGCATGGCCATGGTTTCGCTCAGGCAACTGCTCGATCACGCCGCCGAGAACGGCTACGGCGTGCCGGCGTTCAACGTCAACAACCTGGAGCAGATCCAGGCGATCATGCAGGCGGCCGAGGCGACGGCGAGCCCGGTGATCCTGCAGGCCTCAGCCGGCGCGCGCAAGTACGCGGGCGAGGCGTTTCTGCGGCGCCTGGTGGAGGCCGCCGTCGAAGCCTATCCGGACATCCCCGTGGTGCTGCACCAGGACCATGGCGCGAGCCCCGCGGTGTGCCAGAGCTCGATCCGCTCGGGCTTCACCAGCGTGATGATGGACGGCTCGCTCAAGGAGGACATGAAGACCCCTGCGTCCTACGAGTACAACATCGCCGTGACCCGCAAGGTGGCGGAGATGGCGCACGCGGTCGGCGTCTCGGTGGAGGGCGAGCTGGGGTGTCTCGGCTCGCTCGAGACGGGCGAGGCGGGCGAGGAGGATGGCGTCGGCGCCGCCGGCAAGCTCACGCGCGAGCAGCTGCTCACCGATCCGGCGCAGGCCGCCGATTTCGTCGCGCAGACCAAGGTCGATGCGCTCGCGGTGGCCATCGGTACCTCGCACGGCGCCTACAAGTTCACCAAGAAGCCCACGGGCGACGTGCTGGCGATCGACCGCATCAAGGAGATCCATGCGCGCCTGCCCGACACGCACCTGGTGATGCACGGGTCCTCCTCCGTGCCGCAGGAGTGGCTGAAGGTAATCCGCGAAAACGGCGGCGCGATCAAGGAAACCTATGGCGTGCCGGTCGAATCGATCGTCGAAGGCATCCGCCACGGCGTGCGCAAGATCAACATCGACACCGACATCCGCCTGGCGATGACTGGAGCGATGCGCCGCGCGATGGCCAAGGATCCCGCCGAGTTCGATCCGCGCAAGTTCCTCAAGGCCGCTACTGCCGCGGCGCGCGATCTGTGCAAGCAGCGCTTCGAAGCGTTCGGCTGCGCGGGCCAGGCGCCGCGCATCAAGCCCGTGCCGCTGGAGAAGATGGCGGCACGCTACGCCGGATAATCGATCCGCGCCTTCCGCGCGCGGCGCGTTTCCGAGATAATTGCGGCCTTTCCGACCATGACGCCTCCCGCTGCCTCGGACACCGAGCTCGCCAACGCGCTGCGCGCTCTGGCGATGGACGCCGTGGAAACCGCCAAGTCGGGCCACCCGGGCATGCCGATGGGCATGGCCGAGATCGCCGTGGCCCTGTGGCACCGGCACCTCAGGCACAACCCCGCGAATCCGGCGTGGGCCAACCGCGACCGCTTCGTCGTCTCCAACGGCCACGGCTCGATGCTGCTGTACGCGCTGCTGCACCTCACCGGCTACGACCTGCCGATGGCGGAGCTCAGGCGCTTTCGGCAGCTCGGCTCGAAGACGCCGGGGCATCCCGAAACCGGCCTCACGCCGGGCGTGGAGACCACCACCGGCCCGCTCGGTCAGGGCGTGGCCAACGCGGTGGGCATGGCGCTCGCCGAAAAGCTGCTCGCCGCGCAGTTCAACCGGCCCGGGTTCGAGCTCGTCGACCACCACACCTTCGTCTTCCTCGGCGACGGCTGCATGATGGAAGGCGTCTCGCACGAGGCCTGCTCGCTCGCCGGCACGCTCGGCCTGGGCAAGCTGATCGCGGTCTATGACGACAACGGCATCTCCATCGACTCGGAGAAGGGCCCTATCGCGCACTGGTACACCGACGACGTGCCCAAGCGCTTCGCCGGCTACGGCTGGCAGGTGATCGCCGGCGTGGACGGCCACGACGTCGAGGCGGTGGACAAGGCGCTGAAGAAGGCGAAGCGGGAAAAATCGCGGCCGACGCTCATCTGCGCGAAGACCGTGATTGCGAAGGGCGCGCCGAAGAAGGCCAACACGGGCGCCGCGCACGGCGCCCCGCTTGGCGCCGAGGAGATCGCGGCCACGCGCGCGGCGATCGGCTGGCCGCACCCGCCGTTCGAGATCCCGCAGGCCGTCTACGACGGTTGGGACGCGCGCCCGGCGGGCAAGCGCGCCGAGCGCAAGTGGTCGAAGATTTTCGCGCGGTACACGTCGCAGTATCCCGCCGATGCAGCCGAGTTCCACCGTCGCCTGGCCGGCGAGCTGCCCGCGGATTTCGAGCAGCGCGTGTCCCGGCTGATCGCCGAGACCCACGCCAGGGCGGAAACCCTCGCCACGCGCAAGGCCTCGCAGAACGTGCTCGAGACGCTGCTGCCGGAACTGCCCGAGCTGCTCGGCGGCTCGGCCGATCTCACCGGCTCGAATCTCACCATGGGCAAGGCCTCGCGCGTCATCACGCGCGAAGCGGGCGGCAACTACCTGTTCTACGGCGTGCGCGAGTTCGCCATGTGCGCGATGATGAACGGCGTCGCGCTGCACGGCGGCTTCATTCCCTATGGGGGCACGTTCCTCGTGTTCTCGGACTACGCGCGCAACGCGCTGCGCATGGCGGCGCTCATGGGCCAGCGCGTGATCTACGTGTTCACGCACGACTCGATCGGCCTCGGCGAAGACGGTCCGACGCACCAGCCGGTGGAACATGCCGCCAGTCTGCGGCTCATACCCAACATGGACGTATGGCGGCCCTGCGACACGGTGGAGGCGGCGGTGGCGTGGACCTGCGCGCTCGAGCGCCGCGACGGCCCGAGCGCGCTGCTCTTTTCGCGCCAGAACGTCGCCTTCGCGCTGCGCGGCGAGGAAGCGCTCGCCCAGGTGCGCCGCGGCGGCTACGTGCTGTCCGACGCCCCCTGGGCGAAGGCAGTGTTGATCGCCACCGGCTCGGAAGTGCCCCTGGCGCTGGAGGCGCAGAAGCGCCTCGCCGAGGACGATGTTCCGGTGCGGGTGGTATCCATGCCCTCGACCAACGTGTTCGACCGGCAGGACGCCGCCTACCGGGAGTCCGTGCTGCCGCGCGGCCTGCCGCGCGCGGCCGTGGAGGCGGGCGTCACCGGATTCTGGAGGAAGTACGTCGGGCCGGAGGGCGCCGTGGTCGGCATCGACCGCTTCGGCGAGTCGGCGCCCGCCGGGGACCTGTTCAAGCACTTCGGCTTCACGGCCGAGAACGTCGCGAAAGCGGTAAGGAGCGTGATCTCATGACCCTCAGGATTGCCATCAACGGTTTCGGCCGCATCGGACGCATGATCCTGCGCGCGCACTACGAGGGCGGCAGGAAGCACGACCTGCAGTTCGTCGCCATCAACGACCTGGGCGACGCCAAGACCAACGCGCACCTGCTCAAGTACGACACCGCGCACGGGCGCTTTCCCGGCGCGGTCGCGGTGGAGGGCGACGCCATCGCCGTGAACGGCGACAAGCTGAAGGTGCTCGCCGAGCGCGACCCGGCGAAGCTGCCCTGGAAGGCGCTCGGCGTCGACGTGGTGCTCGAATGCACCGGGCTTTTCACCGGCAAGGCGAAGGGCGGCGCGAGCCACATCGCCGCGGGCGCGAAGAAGGTGATCATCTCCGCGCCGGGGGACAAGGACGTCGATCGCACCATCGTGATGGGCGTGAACCACGGCGAGCTGAAGGCGTCCGACACGGTGATCTCCAACGCCTCCTGCACCACCAACTGCCTCGCGCCGCTCGTCAAGGCGCTCGACGACTCGATCGGCGTGGTGCAGGGCCTCATGGTGACGGTGCACGCCTTCACCAACGACCAGGTGCTCACCGACGTGTTCCACAAGGACCTGCGCCGCGCGCGCTCGGCGACGCACAACATGATTCCCACGAAGACGGGGGCCGCCGCGGCGGTGGGGCTCGTGCTGCCGCACCTGAACGGCAAGCTCGACGGCTACGCCATCCGCGTGCCGACCATCAACGTCTCCATCGTCGATCTCACCTTCACCGCGAAAAAGGCCACCACGGTCGAGGAGGTGAACGCCGCCGTGAAGAAGGCCTCCGAAGGGGCGCTGAAGGGCATCCTCGAGTACAACGCCGAGCCGCTCGTGTCCTCGGACTTCAACCACAACCCGGCGAGCTCGATCCTCGATGCGAGCCTCACCAAGGTCACCGGCGGCACGATGGTGAAGGTGGGTTCGTGGTACGACAACGAGTGGGGTTTCTCGAACCGCATGCTGGATGCGGCGGTGGCGATGATGAACGCAAAGTAGCGCCATGCGCTTCAAGCGCATGGCGGACCTGGACCTGCGCGGCAAGCGCGTGTTCATCCGGGCCGACCTGAACGTGCCGCAAGACGAAGCCGGCGCCATCACCGACGACACGCGCATCCGCGCTTCGCTCGAGGGCATCCGCCTCGCGCTCGACAAGGGCGCTGCGGTGATGGTGACCTCCCATCTCGGGCGGCCGAAGGAGGGCGAGCTGCGGCCCGAGGACTCGCTCGCGCCAATCGCGCAGCGCCTCGCCGAGCTGCTCGGCCGCGAGGTGCCGCTCAAGCGCGACTGGGTCGACGGCGTGCAGGTGGCGCCGGGCGAAGTGGTGCTGCTCGAGAACTGCCGCGTCAACAAGGGCGAGAAGAAGGACGACGAGGCGCTGGCGAGGAAGATCGCGGCGCTTTGCGACGTCTACGTGAACGACGCCTTCGGCACCGCGCACCGTGCCGAAGCCACCACCCACGGCGTGGCGCGCTTCGCGAAGGTCGCCTGCGCGGGGCCGCTGATGGCCGCCGAGCTCGATGCCCTGGGCAAGGCGCTGGCGCAGCCGGCGCGGCCGCTGGTGGCCATCGTCGCGGGCTCCAAGGTCTCCACCAAGCTCACCGTGCTCGCCGAGCTGGCGAAGAAGGT
>CAZAEG010000140.1:0-7790 GCA_964484035.1 uncultured Enterobacteriaceae bacterium
GGCCTGGTCGAGCGCTTCGGCCGGGAAACCGGCATCGCGGTGTTCTTCCAGAACGAATGCCGCTCGCTCGCGCTTACGCCGGCCCAGGAGATCCAGGTGTTCTTCATCATCCAGGAGGCGCTCACCAACATCCGCAAGCACAGCGGCGCGCGCAACGTGCGCATCCTGCTCAACAACGAGGACGACCTGTACACCGTGCTGATCGAGGACGACGGCCTGGGCATGGCCGACAGCGCCGAGGGCGTGCCGGGCGAGCACGCGGGCCTGGCGATCATGCGCGAGCGCACCGAGCGGCTGCACGGCCAGATCGTGATCGAAAGCGAGCCCGGCGAGGGCACGCGCATCGTGCTGATGTTCACCGCCCCGCCACGCTGACATGCGCGTGCTGCTGATCGACGACCACGCGCTGGTGCGCAAGGGCATCGAGGAGCTGCTGCAGAGCCGCGGCGTCCAGGTGGTGGCCTCGGTCGGCTCGGGCGAGGAAGGCGTGCGGCGCGCGCGCGAGCTGCCGGCCGACCTGATCCTGCTCGACGTCAAGATGCCGGGGATGAACGGCATCGAGACCTTGAAACAGCTGCGCGCAAGCGGCGTCGGCGCGCCGGTGGTGATGCTTACCATGAGCCGCGAAGATGCCGATCTGAGCGCCGCGCTGCGCGCCGGCGCGCAGGGCTATCTGCTGAAGGACATCGAGCCCGAGGAGCTGGTGCCCGCGCTCGAGGCTGCGCTGCACGGCAATAACGTCGTGGCCCGCGAGCTGGTCGGAACCCTGGCTCGCCTGGTGCGCGGCAACACCGGCCGGGAGCCGGCGGCGCTTCGCCCGGCGGCGCCCTTCGCCGAGCTCACGCCGCGCGAGCTGGAGATCCTGGAGTGCATCGCCGACGGCTCGAGCAACAAGATGATCGCGCGCGCCCTGGACATCACCGACGGCACCGTCAAGCTGCACGTCAAGGCGATCCTGCGCAAGCTCGGCATGCGCTCGCGCGTGGAGGCCGCGGTGAGCGCGGTCGAGCACGGCCTGGGCAAGGCGAGAAGGGAGAAACGGCCATGAGCCAGCCCGCGTTGGAACGCGCCCGGTCGATGCTCGATTCGGCCAAGGCGCCCGATGCGCGCAGGGCGGCGCGGGAGTTCGTCGCGCAGGCGGGCCGCGACGCCGCCTTCCAGCTCGAGGCCTGCGTGCACTGCGGCCAGTGCGCCGACGCCTGCCACTTCCACCGGGTCACCGGCGATCCGCGCTACACGCCGATCTACAAGCTGCGGCCGATGCTCAAGGCGTATCAGCGCGAGGCGGCCCCCTTCTCGTCGGTGAAGAAGGCGCTTGGCCTTGCGCCGCCGGAGGTCACGACCGAGGAGCTGCACGCGTGGTCCACGCTTCTTTACGACTCCTGCAACCTGTGCGGACGCTGCACGCTGGTTTGCCCCATGGGCATCGACATCGCGGGCCTGGTGCGCCTGGCGCGCGAGGGCATGGCCGCGGGCGGCTTCGCGCCGGCCGATCTGTACAAGGCCGCGGCGCGCGCCCTCGACACCGGCAGCCCGATCGGCTTGCGCTGGCCGGCCCTCAAGCGCCAGATCGAGCTGCAGGAGCAGGAGACGGGGCTGCACGTGCCCGTCGACGCCGAGGGCGCCGAGTACCTGGTCGTCCTGACCTCGATCGAGATCATGGGCTTTCCCGAGATCATCGGCGCCCTGGCACGGATCTTCCGGCAGGCGGGCGCAACGTGGACCCTCCCCAGCGCCGGCTTCGAGGCGACCAACGTCGGCGTGCAGATGGGCTCGCGCGACGTGGCGGCAGAGCTTCTTTCGCGCATCGTCGAGGCGGCCGAGCGGCTGAAAGTGAAATACGTCATCAGTCCCGAGTGCGGCCACGCCTACTCTGCGCTGCGCTGGGAAGGCCCCAACCTCCTCGGCCGGCGCTATTGCTTCGAGGTGGTGCAGATCGTCGAGCTGCTGGACCGGTTCGTGCGCGAGGGCCGCTTGCGCCTGCGCGGCAAGGACGCGCGCCGACTGACGTTTCACGACCCCTGCCAGCTGGTGCGGCGCGGCGGGATCACCGAGGCGCCGCGCCGGCTGATGGACGGGGTGAGCGGGAACTCGGTCGAGATGCCCGGGTCCGGCGCAGCGAGCTTCTGCTGCGGCGGGGGCGGCGGCGTCAGCGCGATCCACCGCGCCGAAGGCCTGCGCTTTGCTGCCTTCGAGTGCAAGAAGCAGCAGGTCGAAGCCACCGGCGCCGAGGCGCTGGTCACCGCATGCGGCAACTGCCGCAACGTGCTCGAAGAGGCGATCGAGCACTACGGCATGACGCTTCCGGTGCTCGGGCTGACCGAGCTGGTGGCGCAGTACCTCGACAATGACGGCCGTTGAACTTTTGCAGTTCGCACGGGGACCGGCGCTCTGGGCCTCGCTTGCCGTGCTGGTCGCGGGCAGCCTCTGGCGGGTGCTCGGCATCCTGCGCCTCGGTACCACGCCGGATCTTTCCGAGCCGCGCAGCTCGCGGCTGCTTGCCGGGGCGATGCACAGCATCTTCGCGCGGATGCTGCCGCGCAAAGAGTTCCGCCACGGGCGCGATTTCGGCATCTGGAATGCCTATGCCTATCACGTCGGGCTGGCCGTGATCGTGTCCGGCTATCTGCCGCACATCCATTTCGTCGAGCGCCTGACCGGACTGGCGTGGCCGGCGCTGCCGGAGCCGGTGGTGTATCTGTTCGTCGGCCTCACTTTCGTGTCGCTGTTCATCGCGCTCATGGAGCGCCTCACCGACCCGGTGCGGCGCCTGCTGTCCGGCTTCGACGACTACTTCAGCTGGTTCGTCGTCGTGCTGCCGCTCGCCACCGGCATGATCGCGATCCACCAGTCCTACGCGCCGGGCGCAGCCCCGGTGCCGCCGCTCGATCCGCTGCCGCTCGCGATGCACCTGTTGAGCGTCGAGCTGCTGTTCCTGTGGTTGCCGTTCGGCAAGCTGGCGCACGCGTTCCTGGTGTTCGCCTCGCGCGGGGTCACGGGGGCCGCGCTGGCGCGCAAAGGCGCCATCCAGTGATCAGGACTCCAGCGTGTTGACGAACAACTGCTCGCGCGGCAGCCCCTGCTCGAGCAGCTGGAACTCGGCCGCGTTCGCCCACGGGCCGGGCCCCGCGACGTAGACATCGCAATCACCCAGCCGCGGATGATCCTGCAGCACCTGCGCGAGCGCCGCTTGCAAGGCCTCTTCGTCCGGCAGGGCGAGCCGCGCCGTAATCGGGTCGTAGCGGAAGTTGTCCAGGGCATCGCTCCAGGAGCGGCACAGATTGTCGAGGTAGTGGCCGCGCCCGCCGGAGGCGATCCAGTACAGATGCAGCGTCTCGGCCGCATCGAGCGCCATGGCGTGCTCGATCAGGCTCTTGATCGGCGCAAAACCGGACTCGCCGGCGATGAACACGAGCGGGCGATGCGATTCCTCATTCAGCACGAACTCCCCGCGCGGTCCCTGGACGCGCACCGAGTCCACGCCCTTCAGCCCGTCGAACACGCGCTCGGCGAAGGCGTCGCCGGCGCGCCGCCGTATGTGGAATTGCAGGTTGCGGTCGTCGCAGGGACAGCTCGCCACCGGCAGGGATGCGCTGCTGCCGTCGGGGAGCGCGAGCGATGCCGATTGCCCGGCAAGAAAGCGCAGCCGGTTGCTGCGCGGCGTCTGCAGGTGCAGCAGCCGCACCTCGTCGCCGAGCGGGCTCACCGACTTGACCCTGGTATCGATGGTCTGCCACGGCATGTCGGCTGCGCCGTGCGCCTCGCGTGCCTCGATGACGAGGTCGGTCAGGGCGGTGTGGCAGCACATCAGCAAGACTCCGGCGTTCTTCTCGGCAGCGGTCAGGGCGTAGTCGGAATGGCGCGTCCTGTGCGCCTGGCCCGACAGGATCCTGGCCTTGCATTTTCCGCAGCTGCCGATGCTGCAGCCGTAGTCGAGCGACAGCCCGGAGCGCAGCGCCGCCTCCAGCAGGCTGTCGTTGCCGTCGACCAGGAACTCCCGGCCGCTCGGCTTGACCTGTACGTGCGCGCTCATGATCCTGAGAAAGCTCTCCTGTGCCAGCAGCGGCTGGCCGTCCTGGGCAACGGGCTCCAGGCGCTGCTTCAGCCAGGCGAGCAGCCCCGCCGCATCGCCCGGCTCGCGCAGCTTCGCCTGCAGCTGCTCCACGATCGCCCGGTAGTGCTCGAGCTGTGCCTGGACCTGCGCCCGCTCCCGGCTCAGTTCGGACAGGCGCGCGACCAGGACCTCGGAACTGGGCAGCAGGCGCTCGCGCATGCGCCGCGCGAAGGCGCTGTCCTTGATCGCCTCGAACCGCTCCAGGCCGGAATTGTCCTCCAGCCTGGCCTGCGGATAGGCGCGCAGCAGGTCTTCAGCCGACACCATGCCCTCGAACGCGGCCAGCTCGCCGCTCCTGATCTTGCTCTGCAGCGCGCCGCGCCTGACGCCGACCAGGCGCGCCGCACGCGACAGTGTAAGAAGCCGGGACATGCACCCTCTTTTTTGAATCTATCATAGGCCATTGGACTTCCTGCCCCTCTTTCTCGATATCCGCGGGCAGCCTTGCCTGGTGGTGGGCGACGGCGAGGTGGCTGCGCGCAAGAGCGCGCTGCTGCTGCGCGCCGGCGCGCGGGTGACGGTGCTCGCGCCGGCGCTGTTCCGGGACGAGAACCTGGACGGATTCGTGTTGGCGATCGCCGCCACCAGCGACGATGCAGTGAATCGAGCGGTCGCCGCCGCGGCCAGGGCGCGGCGCATCCCGGTGAACGTGGTCGACCAGCCCGCGCTGTGCTCGTTCATCCTGCCCTCCATCATCGAGCGCGCGCCGCTCGTCGTCGCGGTGTCGAGCGGCGGCGCCTCGCCGGTGCTGGCGCGGCTGCTGCGCGCGCGCCTGGAAAGCCTGATACCCGCGGGCTACGGGCGTCTCGCCGCGCTGGCGGGGGCGTTCCGCGACCGGGTCAAGGCGCGCTTCAAGCCGCCGGAGCGGCGGCGCTTCTGGGAGCGCGTGCTGCAGGGCCCGATCGCCGAGCTGGTGCTCAGCGGTCGCGACGCCGAGGCCCGCAAGGCGCTGCAGGCAGCGCTCGACGACACGCGTCTCGCCTTCAGCGGCGGCGAGGTGTCCCTGGTCGGCGCCGGGCCGGGCGATCCCGACCTGCTCACCTTCCGGGCGCTACGCCTCATGCAGCAGGCCGACGTCGTGGTGTACGACCGGCTGGTATCGCGGCCGGTTCTCGATCTGGTGCGACGCGAAGCCGAGCGCATCTACGCCGGCAAGGAGCGCGCTAAGCATGCGCTGGCGCAGGAGGACATCAATCACCTGCTGGTGCGCCTGGCGAGGGAAGGCAAGCGCGTGGTACGGCTCAAGGGGGGCGACCCGTTCATCTTCGGACGCGGCGGCGAGGAGATTGGAACGCTTGCCGCCGAAGGCATTCCCTTCCAGGTGGTGCCCGGCATCACCGCCGCAGCCGGCTGCGCCTCCTACGCCGGCATCCCGCTCACGCACCGCGATTACGCGCAGTCGGTGGTATTCGCCACCGGCCATCTGCAGGACGGCAGCGTGAATCTGAACTGGCCGGCGCTCGCGCAGCCGCACCAGACCCTCGTGTTTTATATGGGCCTGCTCGGCGTCGATGACATCTGCCGCCAGCTGGTCGCGCATGGCCTTGCGGCCGCGACGCCGGCCGCGCTGGTGCAGCAGGGCACCACGCCGCAGCAGCGCGTGCTGACCGGCACCCTGGATACCCTGCCGGGAATCGTGCGCCAGGGCGACGTAAAGGCGCCGACGCTGATCATCGTCGGCGAGGTCGTCACGCTGCGCGACCGCCTGAAATGGTTCGAATCCACGGCATGAAATTTCGATGACGCAAGAATTCGTCGAGGCAGCGAAGGCGGACGAGATTCGGCCCGGAACGATGAAGCGCATCGAGCTTCAAGGCCGGCGCATCCTGCTCGCCAACGTGAATGGGCGCTTGTGCGCGGTGGACGATACCTGCACCCATGAAGAGGCGTCGCTGTCGACAGGCGTCCTGAGGGGCGAGCTGGTCAAGTGCCCGCTGCACGGCAGCCGCTTCAACGTTTGCACCGGCGAGGTACTGGAAGACCCTGCCGAGGAGAATCTCAGAACCTATCCGGTGCGGCTGGAAGGCGGGCACATCCTGATCGGCTTGCGCGCAGCGGGGACGCCATGAGCACCCCCCTGATGCACTCCATCCTCAAGCGCATCGCCACCGGACCGGAGTTGAGCAAGGACATCTCGCGCGAAGAGGCTCGCGCCGGCATGCGCCTGGTGCTCGACGCACAAGTCGATCCGGTGCAGGCCGGGGTATTCCTGATCGCGCTGCGCATGAAGCGCGAGACCGACGACGAAAACCTGGGCATGCTCGAAGCGATCCGCGATGCGACCCGCAGGGCGACCGCGCCGGTGGACGAGGTGCTCGACATCGGCGACCCCTACGACGGCTACACCCGGACGCTGCCGGCCTCGCCTTTCCTGCCGCCGGTGCTCGCCGCCTGCGGCGTGGCGGCGCTCTCCCACGGCGTCGAGCGCATGGGGCCAAAGTACGGCGTCACGCACCGGCAGGTGCTGAGCGCCGCCGGCCTGCCGGTGAAGCTCGGGCCGGAAGAAGCCGCCGCGCGCCTGGGCGACCCCGGCATCGGCTGGGCCTACGTCGATCAGAAGGCGTTCTGTCCGAAACTCCACGCGCTTGCCGCCCTGCGCACGCTGATCGTCAAGCGGCCCGCCATTACCACCGCGGAGGTGCTGGCCGGGCCCGTGCGTGGCCGCCTGAAGACCCATCTGGTCACCGGGTACGTGCACAAACCCTATCCGCGCATCTACGCGCTTCTCGCGCGCCACGCCGGCTTTGACTCGGCGCTGATCGTGCGCGGCGTCGAGGGCGGCGTGATTCCTCCGTTGCGCCAGACGGGCAAGGTGTTCTACTACCATGACCGGGGCGAGGAACAGTCCATGGAGTTCACGCCGGCGGATCTCGGTATCGACCAGCCGGTGCGCGCACCGCAGATTCCAGAGGGGCTCGCGCAGGAAGCGGGCGAGGGCGACGATGTCGCCGCGACGCGTGACACCGCCGCCGTGGCGAGGGCCGCCGCCGAGGCCGGCATGGCGGCCCTTGCCGGCCAGCCCGGTCCCACGCGCGACAGCCTGGTGCTTGGCGCCGCGCTGTGCCTGTGGCATCTCAAGCGCTACGATTCCCTGGAAAGCGCCGCGCGCGCCGTGCGCGCCGTACTCGATTCCGGCAGGGCGTCGGAGCGTGTGCGCCATTGATAGACCTTGTGACCTGGAGCCAGCCCTGAACGAAGCCGATCCTGCGCAGCTCGTCCCCTACGTCACCGGCGGCGCGTTCCTGCTCGCCTTCATCTTCGGCGCGGTGGGCAACAAGACCAACTTCTGCACCATGGGCGCGGTCTCCGACTGGGTCAACATGGGCGACACCAGCCGTTTGCGGATGTGGCTGCTCGCGATGGCGGTGGCGCTGCTCGGCTCGAGCGCGCTGCAGCTCGCCGGCCTGGTCGATCTCTCCAAGTCGATCTACCCCAGCCCCAACTTCACCTGGCTCTCCTACCTCGTCGGCGGGTTCCTGTTCGGCGTGGGCATGACGTTCGGCTCCGGCTGCGGCTCCAAGACCCTGATCCGGGTGGGCGCCGGCAACCTGAAGTCGCTCATTGTGTACGTGTTCCTGGGCATCGCCGCCTACATGACGCTGCGCGGGCTGTTCGGGGCCTTTCGCGTCGGGGTGCTCGAGCAGGCCTCGATCACGCTGCCGATGGGCCAGGATCT
>CAZAEG010000141.1:0-7919 GCA_964484035.1 uncultured Enterobacteriaceae bacterium
TGCGGCCGCGACGGCGGCGTGTTTGCCGGCAGCCCTGCGTGCGTTGGCGGCGTTTCGGCCGTGGTGCCGGTCGATCTGCACATTCCGGGCTGCCCGCCCTCGCCGCTCGCCCTGCTCAAGGGCCTGCTCGCGCTGCTCGAAGGCGTGTCGGTCACCTGAGAGCCGCGAGCAGCTGCGCCGCCGCCTGCGCGCGATGGCTGATGCGGTTCTTCTCCTCTGCGGGCAGTTCGGCGGCCGTAAGGCCGCGCCCGCCGACCAGGAACAGGGGGTCGTAGCCGAAACCGTTCACCCCGCGCGGCGCGCGCGCGATCTCGCCCTCCCAGCTGCCCTCGGCAATCAGCGGTTCGGGGTCATCGGCGCTGCGCACCAGCGCCATCACGCAGCGATAGTGCGCCTTGCGATTCTCGCCCAGGCTGGCGAGCAGCCTGGCGTTGTTCCTCGCGTCGCGCTCCTCGCGGCCGCCCTCGCGGCCGGCGAAGTACGCGGAGTGCACGCCCGGCGCGCCGCCGAGCGCGTCCACGCACAATCCGGAATCGTCGGCGAGCGCCGGCAGGCCGCTCGCGCGGCTCGCGTGCCGCGCCTTGGCGAGCGCGTTCTCGATGAAAGTGTCGTGCGGCTCCTCGGTTTCGGCGATGCCGAGCTGCGCCTGGGAGAGCACCTCGCCGCCGAGCGGCGCGAGCAGCGCGCGCATCTCACGGAGCTTTCCGGGGTTTGCCGAGGCGAGCACGATCCGCTTCATGCGCACATTGTAGGGTGGACCATTGGCCCACCCTACGACTTGCGGCGCTTGAGCGCTTCCTTGATCTCGGCGATGGCGCGCTCGATGTCGTCGTCCGTCATGCGCAGGAAATCCGCATCGGTGGCGCCGAAGTCCTGCACTTCGGTGGACATCTCGGCGAGCGGCACGGTGCGCGGGCCGTCGCCGAGCGGCACCGCCTCCTCGCCCCAGGCGAGCCCCAGCACCGACACGTTGTCGCACTCCGGGCCGGCGCGCTCCCTGGCGAGCGACCCGAGCCGCGCGAGCGCCTCGGCGAGGGCGCCGCTTTCCAGGCCGGCGATGATCTGGTGCTCGCGCAGCGGGCCCCAGAAGCCGTCCGAGCATAGCAGCAGGATGTCGTCTCGCTCGAGGCGCGCGTGCGCGGTCGGCGAGATGCGCGGCGCCTGCGCGCCACCCACGCACTGCAGGAGGCGGTTGCGCGCGGGGTGCGCGCCGGCGTCCGCCTCGCGCAGCCTGCCCTCGTCGACGAGCTGCTGCACCAGGGTATGGTCGCGCGTGCGCACCAGGATCTCGCCCTTGCGCACCAGGTACAGGCGCGAGTCGCCGACGTGCGACCAGTAGGCACGGCCCGCCTGCACGACGCAGGCGACGACCGTGGTGCGCGGCGACTCGGCCAGGCCGAGCGCCTTGGCCTCGCGCAGCAGCATGCCGTGCGCGCGGCCCACGGCGCGGAACAGGAACAGGTCCGGGTCCGCGAGCCGCGGCTGCGCCTCGCGCTTGAACGCCGCGGCGATGAAGCGCATGGTGAGCTCCGCCGCCACCTCGCCGTGCGCGTGCCCGCCCATGCCGTCGGCCACCACCAGCAGCACGGCCTCGGGGGTGCGCCAGTACCCGAGCCGGTCCTGGTTGGTGGCGCGCCGGCCGAGGTGCGTTTCCTGGTAGATGGCGCACTTCATCGCCGCGAGAAGCGCGCGAGCGCTCCCTTGATCTGCTCGAGCACGGGCACGGCGCCGCGGTACTCGGGCGGCTTCTCGCCGCTGAGCGCCTTCTGCAGCGCGAACACGCTCTGCGGGCGCTCGAGGTGGTCGAGCCGCAGGCACCAGTCCACGGTATCGAGCAGCTCGCGCGTGAACTTGCCGCCGCCGGCACGCCGCGCGCTGACGAAGCGGTCCTTCTCCATGCGCTCCTCGGCCGGCGGCGGCGCTTGCGCTGCGAGGCAGGCGTACAGCGTCGCGCCCACCGAGTAGATGTCGCTCCAGGGCCCGAGCTTCGAGCGATCGGCATGGTGCTCGGGCGAGGCGAAGCCCGGCGTGTACATGGGCGGCAGCACCGGCGCCTCGCCGGCGAGCATCGTGCGCGCGGCGCCGAAGTCGATGAGCAGCGGCGTGCCGTCGCCGCGCAGATAGACGTTTCCGGGCTTGATGTCCAGGTGCAGGAGCTTGTTGGAATGCACTTCGCGCAGGCCATTCAGCAGCTGGGTGAAGGTGTCGCGGATCCACGACTCCTTCAGCACGCCGCCGCGCGCGTGGATGTGCTCCTGCAGCGAGCGGCCGCGCTCGTAGCGCATCACCAGGTACACGGTCTCGTTGGCGCGGAAGAAATTCAGCACGCGCACCACGTTGGGGTGCGTGAGCGTCGCGAGCGCGCGGCCCTCCTCGAAGAAGCACTTCATGCCGTAGCGGAACGCGGCGGCATGCGCCTCCGGGATCACCGGCATGGGGCCGCCGGCGGTGCGCAGCGCGAGGGTCGCCGGCAGGTACTCCTTGATCGCCACCGGCGTCTCGTTCTCGTCGTGCGCGAGATACACGAACGAGAAGCCGCCGTGCGACAGCAGGCGCAGGATGCGGTAGTTCAGCAGCTGATGCCCCTCCGGCAGCGGCAGGTTGGCTTGGGCGGGCATCTCCCCTATGATACCCGCTTCGATTCGCCCGCTTTTGCGCGAACTGCTCCCTTGATCCGCAGCATGACCGGTTACGCGCTCGCCTCGGCCGAGCATCCGCGCGGCGCGCTCAGCCTCGAGCTGCGCTCGGTGAACGCGCGCTATCTCGACCTGCAGTTCCGCGTTCCCGACGAGCTGCGCGCGCTGGAGCCCGTGCTGCGCGAAGCCATCGCCGCGCGCGTGTCGCGCGGCAAGGTGGACTGCCGGCTGGCATTCACCGCGGGCGCCGGCGCCGCGCCGGCGCTCGATGCGCCAGCGCTCGAGGCGCTGCGCCAGCTCGAGGCCGCGGCGCGGTGCGCCTTTCCCGCCGCCGCGCCGCTCTCGGCGAGCGACGTGCTGCGCTGGCCCGGCGTGATCCGCGAGGGCGCGCCCGACGGCGACGAGCTGCGCGTGCGCGTGGGCGTGCTCGCGGCGCGCGCCGTCGAGGAGCTGTGCGCGGCGCGCGAGCGCGAGGGCGCGAGGCTCGCCGCGATTCTCGCCGAGCGCGTCGCCGAGATGCGCAAGCGCCTCGCCCAGATCGCGCCGCGGGTGCCGGAGGCGAACGCCGCCTATCAGGCGCGGCTCGCCGAGCGCCTGCGCGAGGCGCTCGGCACCGCCGACGACGAGCGCCTGCGCGCCGAGCTCGCGGTGTTCGCCGTGAAGACCGACATCGAAGAGGAGCTGCAGCGCCTCGGCGTGCACATCGCCGAGGTGGAGCGCGTGCTCGCCGCGGGCGGCGCCGCCGGCAAGCGCCTGGACTTTCTCGCGCAGGAGCTCAACCGCGAGGCCAACACCCTCGCCTCCAAGGCGGCCACGCGCGACATCGCCGATTGCGCGCTGGAGCTGAAACTGCTCATCGAGCAGGTGCGCGAACAAGTGCAGAACATCGAATGACGGGGCTGCTCTTCGTCGTCACCGCGCCGTCGGGCGCGGGCAAGTCCTCGCTCATCAAGGGGCTGCTCGCGGCCGAGCGCGGCGTCGCGCTGTCGGTGTCGTACACCACGCGGCCGCCGCGGGCCGGGGAGCACGACGGGCGCGAGTACCACTTCGTCGACCCGCGCGCATTCGCGGCGATGCTCGAGCGCGGCGAGTTCCTGGAGAGCGCGGAGGTACACGGGCACCGCTACGGCACGTCGCAGAAAGTGATCGAGAAGGCCCGCGCCACGGGGCTCGACCTGGTGCTGGAGATCGATTGGCAGGGCGCCGAGCAGGTGCGGCGGTTGCATCCCGATGCCATCGGCGTCTTCATCCTGCCGCCCTCGATGCGCGAGCTCGAGCGGCGCCTGCGCGCGCGCGCGCAGGACTCGGACGCCGTCATCCGGCGCCGCCTGGAGAACGCCGAGGAAGAAATGCAGCACGCCGTCGAGTTCAAATACGCTATAATTAACAATAACTTCGACGACGCCCTGCTCGACCTGCGGGCGGTCGTGCGCGCGGAACGCCTGGCCGTCGCCCGGCAGCTGGCGCGGCACCCCGAAGTCTTCAAACCGGAAACCTGACCATGGCCCGCATCACCGTAGACGACTGCCTGCAACGAATCCCCAACCGTTTCCAGTTGACGCTCGCCGCGACCTACCGCGCGCGCCAGCTCAGCGCCGGCGCTTCGCCGCTCGTCGAGCCCAACCGCGACAAGTCGACTGTGATCGCCCTGCGCGAGATCGCCAGCGGCAAGATCGGCACCGAGGTCCTCAAGCGCAACCCCACCGCGCCCACGCCGCCGACTCCCTGAGCTTCGCGACGAGCCCCCGAAGGGGGCGGGCCCTGGGGTAATCTCCCCGCATGGCCGCCGTACAGAGCCTCGACGCGAGCCGCTTCGGCTACCTGAAGAAGGCGGACATCGCGCGCCTGGCGGACGCGTACCGCTTCTCCGAGGCCGCGCACGCCGGCCAGAAGCGCCAGTCGGGCGACCCCTACATCTCGCACCCGCTGGCGGTGGCCGAAATCCTGGCCGGCTGGCACCTCGACGGCCAGGCACTGATGGCGGCGCTGCTGCACGACGTGATGGAAGACACCTCGGTCACCAAGGCGGAGATCTCGGACACCTTCGGCAAGCCCGTGGCCGAGCTGGTGGACGGCCTGTCGAAGCTCGACAAGATCGAGTTCCAGTCCGCCGAGGACGCGCAGGCCGAGAACTTCCGCAAGATGCTCCTCGCCATGGCGCGCGACGTGCGCGTCATCCTCATCAAGCTCGCCGACCGGCTGCACAACATGAGGACGCTCGACGCGGTGCCGGCGGCGAAGCGCCGGCGCGTGGCGCGCGAGACGATGGAGATCTACGCGCCGATCGCCAACCGCCTCGGCCTCAACACCCTGTTCCACGAGCTGCAGGAGCTGGCCTTCGCGCACCTGTATCCCCTGCGCTACCGCACCCTCGCCAAGGCGACGAAGTCGGCGCGCGGCAACCGCCGCGAGGTGGTGGGCAAGATCGAGTCGGCGGTGAAGTCGAGGCTCGCCGAGGCAGGCATCGCCGCCGCGGTGAGCGGACGCGAGAAGCACATCTACTCCATCTACCGCAAGATGATCGAGAAGCACCTGTCGTTTTCCGAAGTGCACGACATCTACGGCCTGCGCGTGGTGGTGAAGGACGTGCCGACCTGCTACCTCGCGCTCGGCACGCTGCACGCGCTGTACAAGCCGGTGCCCGGCAAGTTCAAGGACTACATCGCCATTCCCAAGGCGAACGGCTACCAGTCGCTGCACACGGCGCTCATCGGCCCCTACGGCGTGCCGCTGGAGGTGCAGATCCGCACCGAGCAGATGCACCACCTCGCCGAAGCGGGGGTCGCCTCGCACTGGATGTACAAGGACGACACGGTGTCGCTCTCCGACCTGCAGAAGAAGACCCACCAGTGGCTGCAGTCGCTGCTCGAGATCCAGAACCAGTCGGGCGACCCGCACGAGTTCCTCGAGCACGTGAAGGTCGACCTGTTCCCGGACGAGGTCTACGTGTTCACGCCGGCGGGCAAGATCCTGTCGCTGCCGCGCGGCGCGACCGCCGTCGACTTCGCCTACCAGGTGCACACCGACATCGGCAACCGCTGCGTCGCCGCCAAGGTGAACGGCGAGCTGGTGCCGCTGCGCGTGGAGCTCAGGAACGGCGACCGCGTCGAGATCATCACCGCCAGCCACGCCAAGCCCAACCCGGCCTGGCTGCAGTACGTGCGCACGGCAAAGGCGCGCGCCAACATCCGCCACTTCCTGAAGACCATGCAGTACGACGAATCGGCGGCGCTCGGCGAGCGCCTGCTCGAGCAGGCGCTGAAGGGCTACGGCGTGGCGCTCGAGGACATCGACGACCCGAGCTGGGGGCGCGTCATCCGCGAGACCGTGGGGCGTACCAAGCGCGAGCTGCTCGCCGACATCGGGCTGGGCAAGCAGCTCCCGGCGGTCGTCGCGCGGCGCCTGGTGATGCGCGCGGAGGCCCCGCCGGAGGCGAAGGGCAAGGCCGCGCAGGTCGTCATCCGCGGCACCGAGGGCATGGCGGTGCAGCTCGCGACCTGCTGCCGGCCGATCCCCGGCGACGGCATCGTCGGCTCGATAAAGAAGGGCCAGGGGCTGGTGGTGCACGCGGCAGACTGCGGGGCGATCGAGCGCTCGAGGAAGAACGAGCCCGAGCAGTGGATCGACGTGGAGTGGGGGCCCGCCTCCTCGCGCCTGTACCAGGCCGCAATCAAGGTGATGGTGGCGAACCAGCGCGGGGTGCTGGCCAAGGTCGCCTCCGAGATCGCCGAGGCCGGCTCCAACATCGACTCGATCAGCATGGAAGAGGACCGCGCGTTCTACACCAACATGCTGTTCGTGCTGGAAGTGTCCAACCGGGCGCATCTTGCGCGCGTCATGCGCGCGCTGCGGCGCGTGACCGACGTGAAGAAGATCTCGCGACTGCGGGAGTAGCCGCGTGGACCGCGACCGCTACGACGCATTGCTGGACGTCGTGAAGCGCCGCATGACGGTGCGCGCCTTCGACCCGTCTTTCGTCGTGCCGCGAGAGCACTACGAGATGATCCTGGAAGCCGCGCGCCACAGCCCATCGGGGGCGAATGCGCAGCCCTGGCACTTCATCGTCGTCACCGAGCAGAAGCTGAAGAACCGCATCATGGAGTACTTCCGCGAGGAGCAGGTGGCGCGCGCGAAGCTGAAGATGAAGTTCCCGACGCCCGATTACCGCGGCCTCGGCAGCGCCCCGGGCATGATCGTCGTGGCGAGCGACTTCCGCTGGGTGAAGGCGTTCCCGGTGCTGAACGACGGCTCCGATCTCGATCGCATGTACCGGCAGAACGCGGAGCGCATCCTGCTGCAGAGCGTCGCCGCGGCGACCATGACGGCGCACCTCGCGGCCACGGCGCTCGGCTACAACGTCTGGTGGATCACTGCGATCGGTCAGGAAAAGGCGCAAGCTGCCATGAAGCCGTTGCTCGGTGTGCCCGCAGAGCTCTCGGTGCTCGACATCATGTGCTTCGGCCCGCCCGCCAAGGCGCCCTACAAGCGCTGGAAGAAGACGCTGGACGAGATCGTCAGCTGGAACCAGTTCGACCCCGCGCATCTCATGACCGAGGCGCAGATCGACGAATGGGTGGCGAGCACGCGCCACAAGGTCATGTACCGGGACGAGAAGAACGTCGATTGAACCGAAGCCGGCTCGCCGCGTCCTACCTTGATACCGAGGAGGAACGCGATGGCCACGCGAAGAACGACGGCAAAGACCTACGCGAGAAAGGCGCCGGCGAAGCGGACGACGGCGAAGAAGACGGCGCCGGTGGGGATGCTGCTCCCCGTATCGCACGAGGAGCGCTGGCGCATGGTCGCGGAAGCGGCCTATTACATCGCCCAGCGCCGCGGCTTCGTCGGCGGCGACGCGCTCGCCGACTGGGTGGCGGCGGAAGCCGAGGTCGATGCGAAGCTGAAGGAGGAGGGCCGGGGGCCCGGCAACTCTTGACCTGCAGCGGCCGCGGCGGGCAGCATGCCGCACCCGGATGCGCGGCCGCCTGCACCTGCTTGCCTACTTGAAGAGTGCGCTCGCGGTGGCGGTGGTGGGTTTCGCCGCGCACGCGCTCACCCGGTTCGTGCCGCTGCCGCACGTGTCCGTGCTGTTCGTCGCCGCGGTGATCACGAGCGCGGCGCTGTGGGGGCTCGGGCCGTCGCTGTTCGCCGCCGGCCTGAGCGTCGCCGCCGGCAGCTTCCTGTTCTATTCGCCGATCTACAGCTTCCACGTCACCGATCCGCAGGACTTCGCCGACCTGGCGGTGTTCATCGTCGTCGCGGTGCTGACCAGCCGGCTCGCCG
>CAZAEG010000142.1:0-3344 GCA_964484035.1 uncultured Enterobacteriaceae bacterium
CTGTACCGCCAGGCGATCGAGACCGCGCGTTGCCTGGAGGAAGGCGTGCTCGAGCACGTGCACGACGCCAACATCGGCTCCATCTTCGGCATCGGCTTTCCCGCCTGGGCGGGCGGCGCGCTGCAGTACGTGAACCACGTCGGCACGAAGAAGTTCGTCAAGCGCGCGCACGAGCTGGCGAAGAAAGTGGGCCCGCGATTCGCGCCGCCGAAGCTCCTGCGCGATCTTGCCGCCAAGAGCAAGCCCCTGGCGCAATGACGCTGCCGCCGGTCCTGCAGCGCCTGACAGTCCTGGTGATCGGCGCGCCGATGTTCATCGCCGGCAACCCGCGACTCGTCATCGAGCAATGCAACGCGGACGTGGGGGCGCAGACCGCCGCCGTGCTCGCCGAGGCGCGCGAGGGCATGCGCTCGTTCCTCGAGAAGCGCAAGCCCCGATGGCAGTAGATTTCCGCCCGGACGCGCCGGAGTTCCTGCGCGATCCGTTCCCGCTGTTTCGCGCCTTGCGCGTGGCGGACCCGGTGCACTGGAGCCCGCGGCTGAAGGCCTGGGTGCTGACGCGCTACGACGACTGCCGGGCCGTGCTCCTCGACCGCGAAATCTCCTCGGACCGGCTGCGGCCGTACTTCGCCACGCTGCCGGGTCCGGAAGCCGAGCGCATCCGCGACCTCGTCCGCTACCTCACGCACTGGATGGTGTTCCGCGATCCGCCCGAGCACACGCGGCTGCGCAAGCTCACGAGCAAGGTGTTCCACCTGCAGTCGATGCACGCCATGCGGCCGCAGGTGGAGGAGCTCGCCGCGTGGCTGCTCGGGCGCATCGGCGAGCGCGAGCGGATCGACTTCATCGCCGACTTCGCCGGGCCGCTGCCGGGACTGGTGATCATGGCGATGCTCGGCGTGCCGCGCGAGAGCCTGCCGCTCCTCAAGCGCCTGTCGGACGACATGGCGCTGTTCATCGGCAGCTCGCGCATGGCGGCGGAAAAGTACGGCGTTGCGCAGGCCGCCACGCACGAGATGGCGGGGTTCTTTCGGGCGCTGATCGAGAAACGGCGCGCCGCGCCGCAGGGCGATCTCCTCACCCAGCTCGTGCACCTGGAGGAGGACGGCGACCGGTTGAGCGAGGACGAGCTCGTTGCCACCTGCATCCTGCTGCTTTTCGCCGGGCACGAGACCACGACCAACCACATCGCCAACGCGATGCTGGCGCTGCTGCGGTTTCCGGGCGAGCTCGCCGCGCTGCGCGCCGATGCGGCGCTCGCGCCGCGCGCGGTGGAAGAGCTTCTGCGCTACGACGGGCCGAGCGGCGCGCAGGTACGCGTGGTGAAGATCGCGCAGGCGCTTCGCGGCAGGACGCTCAAGCCCGGTGAGCGAGTTTTCCTGATGCTCAATGCGGCGAACCGCGATCCCGAGGCCTACGACGACCCGGACCGGCTTGACCTGCGCCGCAAGGAGGTGCCGCACCTCAGCTTCGGTTTCGGCCTGCATATCTGCCTCGGCTTTCCGCTCGCGCGCATGGAAGGGCAGGTGGCGCTGCCCGCGGTGCTGGCGCACTGGAAGCGCATCGAGCTCGCAGTGCCCGAAAAACGCCTGGAATGGCTCAATTCGATGGTATTTCGCGGCATGACCTCGCTGCCGCTGAAAGCGGCGCGCTAACGTGAGAAGCGCAAGCCTTCCTGGCAGTAGGAAGCGCCTAAGCGCTCTGGCGTACGGAGCGTCCGGGCTGGGGAGGATAAGATCCCTCAACCCACGCGAAAGGCAAATCCATGAACAGTATCGTCTACCTCGTCGGCGCAGTCGTCATCATCGTCGCCCTCCTGTCGTTTCTCGGTCTGCGCTGAAGCGCCTGTAGCGAGCAACTCGCGGATGCGGGCCGCAGCGCCGGGCCCGGCGTGATGCCGCATTTGTCCAATCCCAGCGACGCGGCGCCGGCCTCGCCGGGGTTGTGGTTCGCCATCACGAAGTCGGCCAGCCGGCTGCAGGACTGGTTCGTGATCCAGCGGGTGGCCGTCAAGCTGAGCCTGCTGGGCATTGCCTTCCTGATCCCGGCCACCGGCCTGTATTCGTACTCCCTCATGCAGAAGCAGGCCGCCACGGCCGAGCAGGTCAAGGGCATGACCGTTGCCGGGGAAGCCGGCGAGAGGGTGTGGACGCTCAGCGACACGCCGCCCGTGGTGTTCGGCGCCGGCTCGGTGCTGAGCTTCCTGGAGTCCAACCCGATCGAGCGCATCACGGTGATCTACAAGCCGCTGATGTGGAATGTATCGGAGCGCATCGTGCTGATCGAATCCCGCGACCGGCAGCACGCCTTCTACCCCAGCGACATGGAGAGCAAGATTTTCGCCGACAAGGCGGTCACCGCGCCCTGGGGCGGCAAGCTTGCCTTCGTCCCGCGCGGCGAGCTCGGCGCCGGCAGCCTCGTTTTGCTCGAGCGCCTGGACCAGCGCTTTGCCAGCGCCCGTCCGCAGTCGGAGAAGGATCGCTGGATTGCCCTCGCCAGCGGCGGGCTGTCGGCCGCGCTGATGGCCGGCCTACTCGGCTTCCTGGTCCTCCAGCTCAAAGGCCAGTTCAAGTCGCTCAAGTTTATCGAGCCGGCGCAGGTGCGCGGCTCCATCGACGACCTGGTGGGCATGGACGACATCAAGGCCGAGGTGGCGCAGATCAAGGACCAGTACCAGCGCCGCGCGGCCTATGCGGAGTACGGCATCAGCAAGCCCTTCAACGTGATGTTCAGCGGCCCGGCGGGTACCGGCAAGACCAAGCTGGCCAGCTACCTGGCCAAGGAACTGCGGCTCCCCATCCTGTTCCATTCCGCCGCCAACCTGGAAACGGGCTTCGTGTCGGGCGGCTCCACGACGCTTGGCCGCATCATCGCCATGGCCAGGCGCCGCAAGCGTTGCATCGTCTTTCTGGACGAGGCGCAGGACCTGTTCATGAAGCGCGGCGGCCGCCGCAAGTTCGACGACGACACCGCGAATACGCTCCTGTCCTTGCTCGACGGCGTGCGCAGCCGGAACGAAGCCGAGATCATCTGGATCGTGGCCAGCAACTTCAACAGCGAAACCATGAAGATGGACGAGGCCATGCTGCGCCGCTTCCAGATGAAGGTGGACTTCCGCATGCCCAACCGGGAAGAGCGGCTGGCCATTTTCGGCCACTATCTGGGCCAGCGCGCCGGCAAGGTGCGGCCCGGCCTGGACCTGCGCCCTCTGGTGGAAGTGACCGAGGGCCGCAGCCCGGCCGACCTGGAGACCATCGTCAACCAGGCCGGCATCACCGCCGTGCAGGCCGGCGAGATGATCGGCGCCGATACCCTGATGCAGGCCGCCGAGCGCGTGCTGGTGGG
>CAZAEG010000143.1:0-6392 GCA_964484035.1 uncultured Enterobacteriaceae bacterium
GCCGCCCTCACCAACGCCGCGCGCGCCGGCAGCCGCGAGCACTGGGTCTCGGACACCGTGGCGGGGTCGCTGCTCGGCTACTGGCTGGGCTCGATCGCCTGGGAGGCGCGCCGCGACGCGCGCTCGCGCCGGGACACGCCCCGCATAGGCGTGGGATTGAACAACGCAACCGTGGCGTGGGACTTTTAAATGGGGACAGACCCCATTTTTCTCATTACGCATTTGGTGCTATTAACTGCGGGCAAGCGATGACAACACCGTGGCGCCTTGATTCGATTTTCCATGGTCTCGTGTTTTTTGGCCGGGAGATTGCGCGGTGCCTTGATTTGATCTTCCATGGTCTCGTGTTTTTTGGCCGGGAGATTCATCCGGCCAAAAAACACGAGATCGATGTGTACTGCAAAGGCTTCCTCGCCACGCTGATGTTCGTCACCTGCTCCACCGCTGCAGGCCAATCCTGCAAAGTCCTCGACCCCGAGCTGCAATCCTCCTATTCCGGCCCCTGCCTGAACGGCCTCGCCGAAGGCGAGGGCCGCGCGAGCGGCATCGCCGCCTACGAGGGCGGCTTCAAGGCGGGCAGGAAGCACGGCCACGGCGTGAAGGCGTGGCCGAACGGCGATCGCTACGCAGGCAGCTTCGTCGACGGCCGCAAGCACGGCCAGGGCAAGTACAGCTGGGGCCGCGGGCCGTGGCGCGGCGAGACCTACGAGGGCGGCTACGTGGACGACAAGCGCCACGGCGAGGGGACCTACCGCTGGCCCACGGGTGACGTGTATCGCGGGCCGTGGAAGGAGGACCAGATCGCCGGCTACGCCACGCCGATGATGCTCGCGCAACGAAAGCACGCGGAGGAGGCGATGAAGGTGCTGGGCAAGGAAGGCCAGGCCGTGTGCCGCGAGATGCCCGTCGGCATCGCGCTCTCGGAGTGGATCCGCGGCGTGGTGGTGGGCGTCTCGGGCGACCAGGTAGGCGTGCGCGTGGAGCAGCCGGGCAGCCGCCACGTGATCGCGGGCGTCGAGCTGCAGGCCGGCGACATCGTCTGGGACAAGCCGACCGCGTGGATTCCGTGCTACTAAAAGGGGACAGTCACCATTTTTCTCATTTGCGAGCGAGTCGCAAATGAGAAAAATGGTGACTGTCCCCAATATGCGCAAAGCTCTCGTCATCCTCGTGCTGCTCGCCGCCGGGGCGGTGCTCGCGCGCTATCACGTCGACAACCAGCACTACTTCCCGGTGACGAAGCTCGCCTCGGCCGACGGCCACACTTTCCACCTGGTGCAGAACCGCACCGACGCGCGCAGCGACTGCGGCAAGGCGAACGAGCGCTTCCTCGCGCCGCTGAAAGCGGCGTGCCAGCAGTGCGAGGTGGTCTACGCGCGCTGCGAGCGCGAGCTGCACGGGCTCGAGCTCGCGCTGCTCATGGGCGACGCGGTGCCGGTGCACGTGGTCATCGCGCCGGGCGTGCGCCTCGCCATGGAAGGCCCGGCGGCGACGCTGCGCCGCGACTGCGAGGCGATGGCGGCGGCGCTCGTGAAGACCGGCGTCTCCCACGCGGCCTGCGTGTTCCCGGGAACGCTGCGCCGGCCCTAGAAAAGCAAAAGGCCCCTCGCGGGGCCTTTGCGGTGGCGCGGCGCTGCGCCGCTCAGTACGAGGTCGGCGGAATGCCTTCGTTTTGCGAAGCTGCAGCGATCGCTGCCACCACCGAACCTACGAACACGACCGCGCTGCCGACCGTGCCGGCGGTGCCGATACCCGCGAACACGCCGCCCGTGGACGCGCCGCCCGCTGCGCCGCCCGCGGCTGCGCCGGCCTGCGCGGTCTGAACGGGCGCCGCGGTGGACGCCTTCGCCACCGTCTGCGGCGCGTTCGCGCTGCTCACCGTGACATCGCCGCGCTGCACGGTCTGCGCGAGCGCCGCGCCCATGCCCAGCGCACACGCCACTGCGATGAGGATTCCGGTCGCGCGTCTCATGGTGTGCCCCCTACTTGAACTTCCGCGTGCATTTCTTGCAGTTGGAATGCCTGCCGCAGGCGTACAGGCAATTGGTCGGACTTTATTCCCCTCCGCGGGAAAAGATCAATCCCTCTTCACGGGGAGGGTTGGGGCAGATCAAGCCTCGCGGCGGCACGATCCCCGGCAAGCGCCGGTTTCCGTGGTAACTTGCTCTGAGGTATGGATATTTCAAAGCTGTCTCTTTCCCAGCTATCTTTTCGGCAGATGGCCGTGGCGGGAGCGCTCGTCTGCGCCGGCCTGCTCGGCACCGGTTATTTCCTGCAGTACTTCCAGGGCCAGGACCCCTGCCCCCTGTGCCTGCTGCAACGCGGCTTCTACTACGGGATCCTGGTGGTGCTCGCGGTGGGCGCGCTGCACGGCCCGGGGCGCGCAGGCGCGGCGGCCTACGCAGGTGGCGCGTTTCTGTTCGCTTTGGGCGGCCTCGCCACCGCACTGCGCCACGTGTGGCTGCAGAGCCTGCCCGCCGACCAGGTGCCTGCCTGCGGGCCGGATCTGTTCTACATGATGGAGAACCTGCCGCTCGGGCGCACGCTGCAGCTGCTGCTGCGCGGCTCGGGCCAGTGCGCCGAAGTGCACTGGCGCTTCCTCGGTTTGTCGATCGCCGGCTGGTCGCTCGTGTGGTTCTCGGCGCTCGCTGCGTTCACGCTCTGGCTCGCCATCCGCTCGCTGCGCCGCAAGTAGGGACAGACCCCATTTTTCGTTGGGGACAGACCTTGAGGTCTGTGCCCAACGAAAAATGGGGTCTGTCCCTATTTAGCTGGCGCCAGCAGGAGCCGCTTCACCCCGCCCGCCTCGATCTTCTTCCTGTCCGCCACCATCGGGATGTACTCGACGCGCGACCAGGCCTCGCTGAACGACTTGTAGTGCGACGAAAAGATGTTCCCCGACTGCCCGCCGGAGTGGATGTAGAGCGAGTTGTCGAGGTCCGAGAGGTCGTAGATCGCGCGCAGGCTCGCCGCGTGGACGTTGGCGAACGGCCGCGCTTCGTCCTCCATGCGGTTGCGGCCCACGTTCACCGTGTACGCGTCGCCCGGCGAGGGCACGGCGATATCGAACCACGACGCGAGCCAGCTGACGCGACCGAAGGGACGGTGCGCGTGGTGCGCGGCGTGCGCCGCGCCCCAGCGCCACGCCGTCATGTCGCCGCCGTAGCGCTCGCGCAGGTCGGCAAGGGCCGCATCGAGCGCCGCCACGAGCACCGAGTCGCAGCTCTCGGCTTCGCGCGTGCGCACGTCGTCGCACCAGCGCCCCTGGCCGTCGCGGTCGGTGAGCACGGCGGTGAGGAACGGCGCGCGCGCGAGCCAGTTGCCGCGCAGCGCCTCGCCCAGCTCGTCGCCGTAGATGGCGCGCGAGAATTCGCGCCACCAGGCCCACAGGATGAGCGGCTCGGCGCGCTCGGCGGCCATGGAGGCGTCCCAGCCGGCGAGCAGCCGCAGCGCGCGCCGGCCCTCGTCGCTCGCCGGCTGCACCGCGAGCAGCCGCGGCAGCAGCTCGCGCACGGGCAGCGACACGACGTCGCCCTGGATGCGCGCGAAGCTGCCGATGGAGTGCGTCGGCAGCGCGCGCAGGAGCTCGGCGATGCGGTGCGCGCGGTAGGGCGGCTGCCAGTCGCTGGAGATGTGGCGGCGATAGCCCGGCGGCGTGATGCGTTGGTTTGCAGTCACCACCTGGCCGCCCGGCGGGTTGTAGGCGCGCGGCAGCGCGGCAAAGGGGATGAAGCCCGCCCAGTCGTATTTCGCCAGCCAGCCGAGCGCCGGCGCCAAGCCCACCAGGTCGTTCGCGGGCTTGCGCACCGGCACGCGCCCCGGCGCGACGAAGCCGATGTTGCCCGCGGTGTCGGCGTAGACGAAGTTCTGCTGCGGCGAGTGGTAGTCGCGCAGCGCGGCGAGAAAGCCCGGCCAGTCGCGCGCGTGCGCGATCTTCAGCGCCGACTGCAGGGTGAGGTCGTCTTCGCGCAGCACGGTCCACTGGAACGCGATTACGTGGCCGCGCGGCGCCGCGGCGAGCACCGCGCGCGAAACGTCCGAGATCACCGGGCCGTGGCGCGTCAGGCGCACCTGCAGGCGCACGTCGGCCGCGCCCTTCACCTTGATCACTTCGTCGATCACCTTGAAGGGGCGCGGACCCTCGGGCGTGAGGTAGTCGCCCGCGCCGTCGAGGCGCTCGAGGTAGAGATCCTGCACGTCGGGGTTGGTGTTGGTCGCTCCCCAGGCGATGTGGGTGTTGTGCCCGAGGACGATCGCCGGCACGCCCGGCAACGTCGCTCCGATCATCTCGATGCCGGGCGCAGAGAGCTGCGCGAAGTACCACACGGAGGGCGCGGTGAGCGCGAGGTGCGGATCGTTGGCGAGCAGCGGCTTGCCGGTGGCGCTCCTCGCACCGGAGACCACCCAGCTGTTCGAGCCAGCATAATTGGTGACAGTCACTATTTTTCTCATTTGCAAATGAGAAAAATAGTGACTGTCACCAATTGCACCATTTGCCAGGCGCACGGTGTCGCGCTCCAAGCTGCCGTAGAGCCGGCGCAGTTCGGGAAGCTCGGGGTGGGTCTCGCCGGGGTAGGGCGGCAGGAGCTCGTGCAGTCGCGCGTTGGACAGCGTCTTCGACAGGCGCAGGCGCAGGAGCTCGCTCCTCCAGTTGCCGCCCAGATCCCAGGCCATCATCTTCACCCAGCTGAGCGAATCGGCCGGCGTCCAGGGCTCGGGACTGACGCCCGTCATCCAGAATTCGATCGGCAGGACGGGCTTCGATGCGAGAAAGGCGTTCACGCCCGCGGCGTAGGATTCGAGCAGGCTCCGCGTCTCGGCGTCGAGCTTCCCCACGTTCGCTTGCGCGGTGCGCCGGATCCCGATCGTGCGCAGGAACCGGTCGGTCTCGAGCGCGCTTTCGCCGAAGGCCTCCGCGAGGCGCCCCGCCGCGGTACGCCGGTTGACTTCCATCTGCCAGAGCCGGTCCTGCGCGTGCACGTAGCCGAGCGCATAGAGCGCATCGGCGAAGCTTTGCGCGCTGATGTGCGGGATGCCGTAGCCGTCGCGAAGCACCTCCACGGGCTTGGCGAGGCCGGCGAGGCGGACCTCCCCCACCTCCTCGGGCAGGGATTGGCGCAGGTGGAAATAGCCGCCGGCCGCCGCGAGGACGATGAGCACTAATGCCGCAAAGGCCACCCGGAGCAGGAGCTGCACCGCCTAAGCATACGTTTTCCCTGTGATTTCCGCGAATGCGGCAGCGCCGCAAATCTGCTATAACCACCTGGTTACCACGGCATTGGGAGCTGCTCGATGCTCTACAGCCTGTACGAAGCGCAGCACGCCTGGCTCACGCCCTTCCGGCTGATCGCGGAAGCGCAGCGCGGCTGGTTTGCCCATCCGTTCATGCCCTGGGTCGATCAGCCGCTCGCCAAGCAGCTCGCCGCCTCGAACGATCTGTTCCTGCGCGTCACGCAGCGCTACGAAAAACCCGAGTGGCGCATCTCCGGCGCCGACATCGAGATCGCGCTCGACAAGCCCTTCTGCAAGCTCCTGCACTTCAAGCCCACCACGCCCCGCTCCCGCGCCGTACCCAAGGTGCTGGTCGTGGCGCCGCTCTCCGGCCACCACGCGACGCTCCTGCGCGACACGGTCAGGACGCTGCTCGCCGAGCACGACGTGTGGATCACCGACTGGGTGGACGCGCGCCGGGTGCCGCTCGCGGCGGGGCCGTTCCGCCTCGCCGACTACGTCGACTACGTGCGCGAGTTCATCCGCCTGCTCTCGCCCGACGCGCATGTCATTTCCGTCTGCCAGCCCACGGTGCCGGTGCTCTGCGCGATCGCGCTGATGGCCGAATCGCGCGAGCCGCACCCGCCGAAAACCATGGTGATGATGGGCGGGCCGATCGACGCGCGCAAGAGCCCCACCGCCGTCAACAACCTCGCCATGACGCGGCCGCTGTCCTGGTTCGAGCGCCACGTCATCCAGCGCGTGCCGGCGAAGTACCCGGGCTACCACCGGCGCGTCTACCCGGGCTTCCTGCAGCACCTCGGCTTCGTCGCCATGAACCCGGACCGGCACCTGAACGCGCACACCGACTACTTCAACCACCTGCTGCAAGGCGACGACGAGTCGGCCGAGCGCCACCGCGACTTCTACGACGAGTACAACGCGGTGATCGACCTGCCCGCCGAGTACTACCTCGACACCGTGAAGGCGGTGTTCCAGGACTTCGCGCTGCCCAAGGGCCGCATGTTCATTCGCGACCGGCTGGTGCGGCCGCAGACCATCCGCGACACGGCGCTGCTCACCATCGAGGGCGAGCTCGACGACATCTCCGGCAACGGCCAGACCGAAGCGGCGCACCTTTTGTGCCTCAACATCGACAAGGCGCGCCGCGAGCACTACCT
>CAZAEG010000144.1:0-11076 GCA_964484035.1 uncultured Enterobacteriaceae bacterium
CGACGCTCGCGACGATGCGCGGCCTGCAGCGCTTTCGCGGGCACTTCTACAATTGGTACGACACGCGCGACCTGCGGCCGCTGGAGCCGCAATACGTCTCGTCGGTGGATAGCGGCAACCTGGCCGGACACCTGGTCGCGCTGGCGAATGCCTGCCGCGAGTGGATCGGCCGACCGGCAGCGGATGCCGAGCTGCTCGCCGGCATCGCGGACTGCCTGGAGCTCGCGCGCGAAGCCGTGCAGGGGCTTCCCGAGGACCGCCGCACGCAGACGATCACGCGGCAGCAGCTCAGCGAGGCGCTCGATGCGCTGGGCGCCGCGCTCGGCCGCGGCTTCGCGGAAATCGGGCCCCAGGCCGCAACCATGCTCGACATCGCACGCACGCTGGCGAGCGAGCGCGGCGACGAGGCCGGCACCGAGATGCTCACCTGGGCGGAGGCCACGCACCGCTCGATCGAGAGCCACTTGCGCGACCGCGCCCGGTCCGGCGACGACGCGCGCGCCCTGGAGCGGCGCCTCGCGGCGCTCGAGGCGACGGCGCGCAGCCTGGCCGAGGCTATGGAGTTCGGCTTTCTGCTCGATGCGGAGCGCACGCTGCTCTCGATCGGCTACCGGGTCGCGGAGGGCGAGCTCGACCCGAGCTGCTACGACCTGCTCGCGTCGGAAGCGCGCCTGGCGAGCTTCGTGGCGATCGCCAAAGGCGATGTCGCCTCGCGGCACTGGTTCCGGCTCGGGCGCGCCGTCACGCCGACCGCAGGCGGCGCGGCCCTGATCTCCTGGTCGGGATCGATGTTCGAGTACCTGATGCCCTCGCTCGTCATGCGCGCGCCGGCCGGGAGCCTGCTCGAGCAGACGAGCCGCCTCATCGTGCGCCGGCAGATCGCTTACGGCGCCGGGCTCGGCGTGCCCTGGGGCGTTTCGGAGTCCGGCTACCACGTCCGCGACCTGGAGTTTACCTATCAGTATTCGAACTTCGGCATCCCGGGCCTGGGCCTGAAGCGCGGCCTTGGCGAGAATGCCGTCGTCGCGCCCTACGCCACGGCGCTCGCGGCCATGGTCGATCCGGGGGCGGCGGCGCGCAACTTCGCGCGGCTCGCCGCCCTCGGCGCTCGCGGCCGCTACGGCTTCTACGAAGCGCTGGACTACACGCCTACGCGCCTGCCCGAGGGAAAAGACGTGGCCATCGTGCGCGCCTTCATGGCGCACCACCAGGGCATGACGGTGGTCGCCCTCGCCAATAGTCTGCTCGACGGGGCGATGCGGGCGAGGTTTCACGCCGAGCCGATGGTGCGCGCGACCGAGCTCCTCCTGCAGGAACGCACGCCGCGCGATGTCGCCGCCGCTCATCCCAGGGCGGAGGAGGTCAGGACGGCGGCGACGGTTCGCGACCTGGAGCTGCCGGCGGTGCGGCGCCTCTATTCTGCGCACGGCGCCACGCCGGAGGCGCTCCTGCTGTCGAACGGCCGCTACACGGTGATGCTGACGGCCGCCGGCTCCGGGTACAGCCGCTGGGGCGATTGCGCGATCACGCGCTGGCTCGAGGACGTCACGCGCGACGATTGGGGCACCTACGTCTTTCTGCGCGACGTGGAGAGCGGCGACGTATGGTCCGCAGGCCACCAGCCGACCGGCGCCGAAGCGGACCGCTACGAAGTGACGTTCGCCGAGGATCGCGCCGTGTTCGTGCGGCACGACGGCTCGATCACCACGACGCTCGAGGTCGTTGTCTCGCCCGAGGACGACGCCGAAGTGCGCCGCGTGACCCTCGCGAACGCCGGCAGCGAGGTCCGGGAGATCGACCTCACCTCCTACGCCGAGCTCGTGCTGGCGCCGAGCGCCGCCGACACGGCGCACCCGGTTTTTTCCAAGCTCTTCGTGCAAACCGAATATCTCGCCAAGGCCGGCATCGTCGTGGCGACGCGGCGGCGCCGCTCGAGCGCCGAGCCCGAAATCTGGGCGGCGCATCTGGCCGTGGTCCAAGGCGAGGCCGTGGGCGAGCCGGAGTTCGAGACTGACCGCGCCCGTTTCCTCGGCCGCGGGCGCGAGGTGCGCACGCCGATGGCGGTCGTGGACGGCCTGCCGCTGTCCAACACGGCCGGCGCCGTCCTCGATCCGGTCTTCGCGCTGCGCCGCCGCCTGCGGGTGGCGCCGGGGAAGACGGTACACATCGCATTCTGGACGCTCGTCGCCTCCTCCCGCGGCGAGGTGCTGGATCTCGCCGACAAGCATGGCGACCCCACGGCCTTCGAGCGCGCGGCCACATTGGCGTGGACCCACGCGCAGGTGCAGTCGAGCTATCTCGGCATCTCCCCGGAGGAGGCGAGCCTTTTCCAGCGGCTCGCGGGCTGCGTGCTCTACGCCGATCCGCAAATGCGCCCGTCGCCGGACACCCTGCGCCGCGGCGGCGGCGCGCCGCAGGCGCTCTGGGCACAGGGCATCTCCGGCGACCTGCCGATCGTTCTCGTGCGCATCGACAACATCGAGGACCTCGCCATCGTGCGCCAGTTGCTGCGCGCGCACGAATACTGGCGGATGAAGCAGCTCGCGGTCGATCTCGTGATCCTGAACGAACGGGGCACCTCGTATATCCAGGATCTGCAGATCGCCCTGGAGACGCAGGTCCGCACGAGCCGGTCCCGCCCCCCGAGCGAAGGGCAGGCCGCGCGCGGCGCCGTGTTCGTGCTGCGTGCCGATCTCATCCCGGCGCAGACGAGAGCCCTGCTGCTCGCCATGGCCCGCGCCGTGCTCGTCGGGCGCCGCGGCACGCTGTCGGAGCAGTTGAACGGCCTGCCGGCGGAGGACGCCGGCAAGCCGCCGCCGCGGCGCGCGCCGTCCGCGGAAGCGCCGCCGGGCGCTGCGGCGCCGCCGGAGCTCGAATTCTTCAACGGCTTCGGCGGCTTCGCCGCGCAGGGACGCGAGTACGTGACCATCCTCGGCGCCAAGCGGTGGCTGCCGGCCCCGTGGATCAACGTCGTCGCCAATCCCGCGTTCGGTTTCCAGGCCGCGGTCGAGGGCAGCGGCTACACCTGGTCGCTCAGCAGCCGCGAGAACCAGCTCACGCCCTGGTCGAACGACCCCGTCACCGACCGGCCGGGCGAGGTGCTCTACGTGCGCGACGAGGAGTCCGGCGAGCTGTGGGGGCCGACGGCCCTGCCGCTGCGCGACGAGGCCGCGCCCTATGTCGCCCGCCACGGCCAAGGCTACAGCCGCTTCGAGCACACCGCGCACGGCATCGCGCTCGATCTCCTGCAATACGTGCCGCTCGAGGATCCGATCAAGATCTCGCGGCTGACGATCCGCAACACCTCGGGCCGGGCCCGGCGGCTTTCGGTCACGGCCTATGTGGAATGGGTGCTCGGCCCGTCGCGCAGCGCGTCCGCATTCTCCGCGGTGACCGATATCGATGCGCAGAGCGGCGCGCTGCTCGCGCGCAACCCCTGGAACCCGACGTTCGGCTCGCGGGTCGCCTTCGCGGACCTGGGCGGCCGGCAGACCGCCTGGACCGGCGACCGGCGCGAGTTCCTCGGGCGCAACGGCACGCTCGACAACCCGGCCGCGCTCGCGGGGAAAGCGGTCCTTTCGAAGCGGGTCGGCGCCGGCCTCGATCCCTGCGCCGCGCTGCAGGCCCCGGTCGAGCTCGAGCCGGACGGCAGCGCGGAGATCGTCTTCTTCCTCGGCCAGGCAGTGAGCGAGCGCGAGGCGCAATCCCTGGTCGCACGCTACCGGGCGACCGACCTGGATGCGGTCCTGCGCGAAGTCACTGCGTATTGGGACGATATGCTCGGCACCGTCCAGGTGAAGACGCCCGACCGTTCGATGGACGTGATGCTGAATCGCTGGATGCTCTACCAGACGCTCGCCTGCCGTATGTGGGCGCGCTCGGCGTTCTACCAGGCGAGCGGCGCCTACGGTTTCCGCGACCAGCTCCAGGACGCCATGGCGCTCGCCGTGTCGCGGCCGGCGCTGACGCGCGAGCACCTCCTGCGCGCCGCCGCGCGGCAGTTCGTGGAAGGCGACGTCCAGCATTGGTGGCTGCCGCCGACCGGCCAGGGCGTGCGCACGCGCATCTCCGACGATCGGGGCTGGCTCGCCTGCGCCGCGGCGCACTATGTGGAGACGACCGGCGACCGCGCAGTGCTGGACGAGAGCGTTCCGTTCCTCGAAGGCCGGCCGCTCGCGGCGGGCGAGCACGACGCCTACTTCCAGCCGATGCTGTCGGATGAGCGCGCGTCGCTCTTCGAGCACTGCGCGCGCGGGCTCGACCAGAGCCTCGCCCTCGGCGAGCACGGCCTGCCACTGATCGGCACGGGGGACTGGAACGACGGCATGAACCGCGTGGGCGAGAAAGGCAAGGGCGAGAGCGTCTGGCTGGGCTGGTTCCTGCACGCGGCGCTCGCGGCGTTCGCGCCGTTGGCGAAAGCGCGGGGCGAGGAGGCGCGCGCCGCGAGGTGGCTGACGCACGCCGCTCGGCTGCAAACCTCGCTGGAGCGGGAGGGCTGGGACGGCGAGTGGTACCGGCGCGGCTACTACGACGACGGCACGCCGCTCGGCTCGTCCACGAGCGATGAATGCCGGATCGACTCGATCGCGCAGTCCTGGGCCGTGATCTCCGGCGCGGCGGCGCCGGCTCGGGCGCTACGCGCCATGGCTGCCGTGGACGAGCAGCTCATCCGCGCCGACGACGGCCTGGCGCTGCTCTTCACGCCGCCTTTCGATCGCACGCCGCTCGATCCCGGATACATCAAGGGCTATCCGCCCGGGATCCGGGAGAACGGCGGCCAGTACACCCATGCCGCTGCGTGGTCGGTGATCGCCTTCGCCGCCCTCGGCCAGGGAGACAAGGCCGCGGGCCTGTTCTCGCTCCTGAATCCGATCAACCACACGAGCACGCGAGCGGACGTGCAGCGCTACAAGGTCGAGCCCTACGTCGTCGCCGCCGACGTCTACTCGGTGGCCCCGCACCTCGGGCGCGGGGGATGGACCTGGTACACCGGCTCCGCCGGATGGATGTACCGCGCCAGCATCGAAGGGATCCTCGGCTTTCGTCTGCAGGGCGCTTTCCTGCTCCTCGACCCCTGCATACCCAAGGCGTGGCCGCGGTTCGGGATCGCCTTCAACTATCGCTCTGCGCGCTACGCGATCGCCGTCGAGAACCCGCAGGGCGTCAGCCGCGGCGTCGCCTACGCCGCGCTGGACGGCAAGACGCTGCCGGACAGTCCGGTCCGAGTGCCCCTTGCGGATGACGGTGAAGCCCACGACGTGCGCGTGATCCTCGGGTGAGCTAGCTCTTCAGGCGGTACTCCGTGCGCTCGTCACTTGTCAGCCGGGCGCCCGCATTCCGGCGAGGCTGGAAGCTTGCGCTCCATCGCGTCGCCGGACCACGCTGAACGAGCCGTCCGTCTCGAGCACCACGGCTTCTGCGTCTTCCAGCGCAAGCAACCCGGCGGCACGCACGGCTGCCAGGACCTCGTCTTGCGTCACCCGAGCGCTTCGCAAGGCTGCCGGCAGGCATTCGCCGCGATACAGAAGCATTCTCGGCTCCCCCGTAACCCACCGGCGGATCCAGCGCGCCCTGACGCTCGACCAGGTGACGACGAACTGCAGCCCGATCAGCAGGGCGAAAGCCAGCGCTCCCTCGGCAAGCGCGACGTCCTTGCTGAGCAGGATGGTCGCGAGCGTCGAGCCCAAGGCGACGGTCACGACCAGGTCGAAAGCGTTCATCTTCGACAGGGTGCGCTTCCCGGACAGCCGCAGGAAGCCGACCAGCACGACATAAGCCAGCACCCCGACCACCAGGGTGCGGAGCAGGCCGTCCCATCCACTGAAAAAGATCGCCTCCAAGACGCCTCCTAGCTTTTCAGCCGGTAGCCAGTTCTGAAGATCCACCACACCGCCGCGAGGCAGAGCAGGAAGAAGAGCGCGGTCATCAGCAGGCTCACGGCGACCTCGACGTCGGCGATGCCGTAGAAGCTCCAGCGGAAGCCGCTTACCAGGTACACGACCGGGTTGAAGAGGGTGACGGTCTGCCAGAAGGGCGGCAGGACATTCACCGAGTAGAAGGTGCCGCCAAGGAAGGTGAGCGGGGTGATGACGAGCAGCGGGACGAACTGCAGCTGCTCGAAGCCGTCCGCCCAGATGCCGATGACGAAGCCGAGCAGGCTGAAGGTGACGGCAGTGAGGACCAGGAAGGCGAGCATCCAGACGGGGTGCTCGATGCGCAGCGGGACGAAGAAGCCGGCGGTGGCCAGGATCAGCAGGCCGAGGATGATCGACTTGGTGGCCGCGGCGCCGACGTAGCCGATGACGATCTCGAAGGCCGATACCGGCGCCGAGAGCACCTCGTACATCGTGCCGGCGAAGCGCGGGAAGAAGATGCCGAAGGAGGCGTTGGAGACGCTCTGGGTGAGCAGCATCAGCATCACCAGGCCCGGCACGATGAAGGCGCCGTAGCTCACGCCCTCGATCTCGGCGATGCGCGTGCCGATGGCGGCGCCAAAAACCACGAAGTAAAGCGAAGTGGAGATCACCGGCGCGACGATGCTCTGCAGCAGCGTGCGCCGCGTGCGCGCCATCTCGTTGACGTAGATCGCGCGGATCGCCCGCAGGTTCATCTCGCCTCCCGCACCAGGTCGACGAAGATCTCCTCGAGGGATCTCTGGGTGGTCTGCAGGTCCTTGAAGCCGATGCCGGCGGCGGCGAGGTCCTCGAGCAGGCCGGTGATGCCGGTGCGCCCCGCCTGGGTGTCGTAGGTGTAGACAAGCTCGCGCCCGCCGGAGGCGAGCGCCAGCCCGTACGGCGCGAGTCTCGGCGGGATGGCCTCGAGGGGCTCGTGAAGCTGTAGCGCGAGCTGCTTCCTGCCGAGCTTGCGCATCAGCTCGGCCTTGTCCTCGACCACGATGATCTCGCCGCGGTTGATGACGCCGACGCGCTCGGCCATGAGCTCGGCTTCCTCGATGTAGTGGGTGGTGAGGATGACGGTGACGCCCGAGTCGCGCAGCTCGCGCACCGCCTGCCACATGTCCTGGCGCAGCTCCACGTCGACGCCGGCGGTCGGCTCGTCGAGAAACAGCACCTGCGGCTCGTGGGCGAGCGCCTTGGCGATCAGCACGCGCCGCTTCATGCCGCCGGAGAGCGTGAACATGCGGTTGTCCTTCTTGTCCCAGAGCGAAAGGTCCTGCAGCACCTTGGCGATGTGTTCGCGGTCGTCGGGTTTGCCGAACAGGCCGCGGCTGAAGGCGACCGTCGGCCACACCTGCTCGAAGGCGTTGTTCGGCAGCTCCTGCGGCACGAGGCCGATCATGGCGCGCGCCGCGCGGTAGTCCTTGACGATGTCATGCCCGCCGACGGTGACGCTGCCCGCGCTCGGCGTCACGATGCCGCAGACGACGTTGATGAGCGTGGTCTTGCCGGCGCCGTTCGGCCCGAGCAGCGCGAAGATCTCGCCACGGCGGATCTCCAGGTCGATGCGCTTCAGCGCCTGGAAGCCGGAGGCGTAGGTCTTGGAGAGCCCGGCGATGCGGATGATCGGCTCGCTCATGGCGCGGGGACTATCTTCGCCAGCGCCTCACGGATCTCGGGCGCCCCGGCGGGCCGCACCACGCGGCCGGTTTCGGTTCCATCCCTGAGAAACACCAGCGTCGGCCAAAGCTTGACCCGGAAGGAGCGGCCGAGCCGCCGGCCGCTGGCATCGGCAATCTTGAGGTGGCGCACGCCGGGATGCGCAGCGAGCGCGGCCGAGATGAGGGGCTGGGCGCGGCGGCAGTAGCCGCACCCGGGGCTGCCGAACTCGAGCAGCGTCGCTCCCGGCAGGGCGTCGACCTCGGCGCGCTTCGGCTCGGTGGCCGCGTATTCGGTCTGCATCGGGATCGGAGGCTACCAGCCCCCGGTGCGTTCCCAGCGCGCCTCGACGCGGCGCGAGCCGCGCACCACGTGATAGCAGGCGTGCTGCGCGGCGGTGGCGCAGGCGTGGTTCGGGAGGATGCGCAGCAGCGCGCCGACCGGAAGCCGCGGCATGCGTGACGCATCGCCGGAGCGGTGCGCGAGGATGCCGTGCTCCTGGTTCGCGTCCGCGACGACGACGTCCTCGAGCGGCCGGCCGTCGGCGTCGCACACCACGCCGTAGCCCTGGTCGAGCGGCTGCGAGGCGGTGCCGCGGTCGCGCGAGAGCGCCATCCAGCCGGCGTCGGTGATCGCCCAGCCCTTCTCCGGCTGGTGGCCGATGACCGTGGCCGCCACCGAGAGCGCGATGTCCTCGGTGCGGCACACCGAGATCCCGGCCATCACCAGGTCGAAGAACACGAACACCCCGGCGCGCACCTCGGTCACCCCCTCCAGGCGCTTCGCGTAGGTGGCGGTCGGCGTCGAGCCGACGCTCGCCACCGGCGCCGCCATTCCCGCGGCTCTTAGTCGATCGGAAGCGGTGACGACGGCGATACGTTCTGCTTCGGCAACGGCTTCTATGTCCGAGATCTTCCTGCATTGATACGAGCTGCCGGCATGCGTCATGACCCCGCGCAGGTTCGGCACCGCCCGCGCGAGGTCCACGAGCCGCGGATCGTCGGGCTTCACGCCGGAGCGGTGCCCGTCGCAATCGAGCTCGATCAGCGCCGGCACGTCGGAGACGAATTTCGCCTGCTCGAGGTTGTCCAGCACGACGGTCAGGTCGATGCCGCGGCGCCTGAGGTCGGCGACGTGCGCGAGCTTGTTCGGCGCGATGCCGACCGCATACAGGATGTCGCGCACGCCGTTCGCCGCGAAGTACTCGGCTTCGGCGAGCGTGGATACCGTGATGCCCTGCGCCGCCTGCCCGTCCAGGCAGCGGCGCGCCACGTCGATGCTTTTCGCCGTCTTCACATGCGGGCGCAACTCGACGCCGAGCGAGCGCATGCGCGCGCGCAGGCGAGCGATGTTCGCCTCCATGATGGAAGCGTCCAGCACCAGCGCGGGGGTTTCGAGGTTTTCGAGATTCAGGAAAAAAGCCCTTCCAGGGTTGGCGCTTCGCGCAGCGGCGCCGGCGCCGCCTCGGGCCGCGCCAGGCCGACGCGATTGTGCCAGTAAGTGTCGAGCCCGACGCGCGCCGTGCCGATCAGATCGAATCCCGAGCCGGCCACGAACAGCACCTCCTGCGCCGGCAGGCCGAGCTCGGCGAGCGCCAGCCGGTACGGTGCCGGGTGCGGCTTGTAGAACCCGGCTCGCTCCGAGGTCACGACCACGTCCCAGGCGACTTCGAGCCGCCGCGCCGCGGCGCGCCCGAGCCGCTCGGAGCAGTTGGTGACCACGCCGAGGCGGTGATCCTGCGCCAGCCTGCGCAGCAGCGCCGGCGCATCCTCCCATGGCGCGATCGTCTCCCATTGCTCTTCCAGCGACGCGGCGAGCGATGCCGGCAGCCCGCTGCGGCGCGCTGCTTCCGCCACCAGCGACTCGTAGGGCGCGTAGGCGCCGCAGCCGTAAGTCAGCTCGAGATACGCGGCGCGCCAGCGCCGGCCCGGCGCCTCGCCGCCGGCGACACGGTTCCACACCGTCCAGGAATCGAGCAGCGCGGTGAGCAGATCGAAGAGCACCGCCGCATATCGCTTGTCCACCCGGCGAAGCTTAGCCGGTCGACGCGCACGCCGCTCATTCCGGCTGCTTCCCCGGCGCCTCGATCGCGAGCAGCTCCGCGATGCAGCGCAGGCGCCGCGCGAGCTCCAGCATCTCCAGGGTGCGCGCCGGGGCGGACGCGGTGCTACGCAACGGTCTCGATCTCGGCCTTGTCGGGATAGAAGGCGAGGTGCTCCCGGATCGCGGCCACCTCGTCGTACGGCTGCTCGTAACTCCAGACGGCATTCTCGGGTCCATTCACGAAAGAGAAATACGACGCGTCGCCCTTGAACGGGCAGTGCGTGGAATGCGAAGTCCGCGCGAGGCACTCCATCTTCACGTCCTTGCGCGGCAGGTAGTAGACCGGCAGATACCTGCTCGCACGCGCGCGCCGGCCGGCTTCGTGGTGATGCGATGCTCGGGGTGCTTCGCGTATCCGGGACCGCTGTTTGCGCTCATCGATCACTCCTTGCCTTGCTCGTAGGCCCGCTTCAGGCCCTGGATGTCCATCTTCGTCATCTTCAGCATGGCCTGCATGACGCGGTCGGCCTTCTTGCGGTCCTTGTCCTGCAGCATGTCCACCAGCGCGGACGGGAAGACCTGCCAGGAGACGCCGAACCTGTCCTTGAGCCAGCCGCACTGCCGGGCTCTGGCGTCGCCGCCGGCGCCCAGCCTGTCCCAGTAGTCGTCGATCTCTTCCTGCGTCTTGCAGGGCACCTGGAACGAGACCGCCTCGTTGAACTTGAACTGCGGGCCGCCGTTCAGCGCCGTGAAGGGCCGGCCTTCGAGCTCGAAGGCGACCGTCAGCACCTTGCCGGCGGGCTGGCCGTGCACCTCGCGGCCGGCCTCGCCGTAGCGGCTGATCGCGGTGATCTTCGAGTTCTTGAAGATGCCGGTATAGAAGCGGGCCGCCTCCTCGGCCTCGCCGTCGAACCACAGGCAGGGCGTGATCTGCGTCATGGCTCAGGCCTTCGCGGTCCCGGCCATGCCGCGCATGGCCTGCTGCATCTCGTCCATCGTGACGCGGCGCTGATGGGTGGCGACCGACCAGTGGTGGCCGAACGGGTCCTCGAGCTTGCCGTAGCGGTCGCCCCAGAACATGTCGGCGACCGGCATGGTGATCCTGGCGCCGGCGGCGACGGCGCGCTGCACGAACGCGTCCACGTCCTCGACATAGAGGTGCAGCGTGACCGGCGAGCCCTTCAGCGACTTCGGCGAAAGCGCGCCCCACTCGGGCATCTCGTCCACCAGCATCACGGCGTCGCCATGGATGCGGATCATCGCGTGCATCAGCCTGCCGTCCGGTCCAGGCAGGCGCACTTCTTCGACCGCGCCGAACGCCTTCTTGTAGAACTCGATCGCCTGCGCGGCGCCGGCGCAGACGAGGTGCGGCGTGACGCGATGCATGTCGTCGGGTATCGGCTTCACTTTCATGGCTTTCCTTTCACGCTTGCCGGTTTGTCGGTCAGCGGTTGACGATGTTGAGGATGTTGCCGTC
>CAZAEG010000145.1:0-4905 GCA_964484035.1 uncultured Enterobacteriaceae bacterium
TCCACCGGGTCGCTGGGGCTGGACATTGCGCTGGGCGTCGGCGGCCTGCCGCGCGGGCGAGTGTGCGAGATCTACGGCCCCGAGTCCTCGGGCAAGACCACGCTCACGCTGCAGGTGATCGCCGAGATGCAGAAGATCGGCGGCACCGCCGCCTTCGTCGACGCCGAGAACGCGCTCGACCCGCAGTACGCGAAGAAGCTCGGCGTGAACATCGACGAGCTGCTGATCTCGCAGCCCGACACCGGCGAGCAGGCGCTCGAGATCGCCGACATGCTGGTGCGCTCGGGCGCGGTCGACGTGATCGTCATCGACTCGGTGGCGGCGCTCACGCCCAAGGCCGAGATCGAGGGCGAGATGGGCGAGCCGCAGATGGGCCTGCAGGCGCGGCTCATGAGCCAGGCGCTGCGCAAGCTCACCGCCAACATCAAGCGCACCAACACGCTCGTCATCTTCATCAACCAGATCCGCATGAAGATCGGCGTCATGTTCGGCAACCCCGAGACCACCACCGGCGGCAACGCGCTCAAGTTCTACGCCTCGGTGCGCATGGACATCCGCCGCATCGGCTCGATCAAGAAGGGCGACGAGGTGACCGGCTCGGAGACGCGCGTCAAGGTGGTGAAGAACAAGGTGGCGCCGCCGTTCCGCCAGGCCGAGTTCGACATCCTCTACGGCAGCGGCATCTCGCGCGAAGGCGAGCTCCTCGAGCTGGGCGTGGCGCACGGCGTGCTGGAGAAGTCGGGCGCCTGGTACATCTACAACGACGACCGCCTCGGCCAGGGCAAGGACAACGCGCGCGAGTTCCTCACCGAGAATCCGGCGCTCGCGCGCGAGATCGAGGTGAAGATCCGCGAGAAGGCGGGCGTGGCGATGCCGACGCTGGAAGCGCCCGCGGCCGCCGAGGACGGCAAGGTCGAGCACCTGCCCACGCGCAAGCGCGCGGAGAAGTAGATGGACGGGCCGCCTGACACGCCCGGGGAGCTGAAGGCCCGGGCGCTCAGGTGTCTCGCAAGGCGCGAGCACTCGCGCGCGGAGCTCGCGCGAAAGCTCGCGCCGCACGCGGAGTCTCCTGCGGCGCTCGCGCAGCTGCTGGACGCGCTCACGGCGAGAAAGCAGCTCTCCGACGAGCGCTACGCGGAGGCGCGCGCGCACCAGCTCTCGCGCAAGTACGGCGCCGCGCGCATCCGCCAGGACCTGAAAGCGAAGGGCATCGACGACGCCATCGCCGGCGAGATCCCGGCCGAGGGCGAGGCGGCGCGCGCCGCGGCGATCCTCGCGCGCAAGTACCGCGCATCCGCGACGACGCGCGCGGAACGACTGCGGCGCATGCGCTTCCTGCTGCAGCGCGGCTTCTCCCACGACACGATTCGCCGCGTCGTGTCATCCGGTGAGGACGACGATGCGTTAAACCCCTAGCGCGCGCGTTTGTGTGCGCTCGCGGAAAGGGGGTGATGAGAATGGATCAGGCACAGGCACTGGCGATCGTGAAATCGCTCGCCAACGGCGTCGATCCGGAATCGGGCGAGGTGTTTCCCGCCGAAGGCGCCTACCAACGGCCGCAGACGGTGCGCGCGCTATTCGCGGCCGCCGAGGCGCTGGAGCGCGCCGCGCAGTTCGAGCGGCGCAAGCAGCAGCTGCCGGCGAAGACCGGGGAGCCGTGGACGGAGGACGAGGACCGCAAGCTCCTCGCGTCCTTCGACGCCGGGCACGCGCTCGGCGAGCTCGCGGCCGCGCACCAGCGCACGCAGACCGGCATCCGCGCGCGGCTGGTGAAGTACGGGCGGCTCGCCGCGTAGGCAAGGGCTGCGGCGCCCGGGCGCCGCAGCCCCTCCGTTAGAATAGCGGGTCTATGAACTCAAACGAGATCCGCGCGGGCTTCCTCGAGTATTTCAGGTCGAAGGGGCACAGCATCGTCGCCTCGAGCTCGCTCGTGCCGGCGGGCGACCCGACGCTGCTGTTCGTCAACTCGGGCATGGTGCAGTTCAAGGACGCGTTCCTCGGCAAGGAGAAACGCGCCTACAACCGTGCCACCACGTCGCAGCGCTGCGTGCGCGCCGGCGGCAAGCACAACGACCTGGAGAACGTCGGCTACACCGCGCGCCACCACACCTTCTTCGAGATGCTGGGCAACTTCAGCTTCGGCGACTATTTCAAGAAGGACGCCATCGCCTTCGCCTGGGAGCTGCTCACGAAGGTGTACAAGCTGCCGCCGGAGAGGCTCTGGACCACGGTGTACGAGACCGACGATGAGGCCTACGGCTTGTGGACGAAGATGATCGGTGTGCCGCCCGAACGGTGCGTGCGCATCGGCGACAAGCCCGGCGGGCAGAAGTACCAGTCGGACAACTTCTGGCAGATGGCCGACACCGGCCCCTGCGGGCCGTGCAGCGAGATCTTCTACGACCACGGCCCCGGCATCGAGGGCGGCCCGCCGGGGTCGCCGGAGGCGGACGGCGACCGCTACATTGAGATCTGGAACCTGGTCTTCATGCAGTTCAACCGCGACGAGCGGGGCGTCATGCACCCGCTGCCCAAGCCCTCGGTCGACACCGGAATGGGGTTGGAGAGGATCGCCGCGGTGCTGCAGGGCAAGCACTCGAACTACGACATCGACCTGTTCCAGGACCTGATCAAGGCCGCCGCCCGGGAAACCGGACAGAAGCAGCTCAGGAACCCGTCGCTCAACGTCATCGCCGACCATGTCCGCGCCTGCGCTTTCCTCGTCGTCGACGGCGTGATCCCCGGCAACGAAGGCCGCGGCTACGTCCTGCGGCGGATCGTCCGGCGCGCGATCCGCCACGGCTACAAGCTCGGCCAGAAGCGGCCGTTCTTCCACCGCATCGTCGCGGACCTCGATCGGGCGATGGGCGCGGCCTACGCCGAGCTGCGAAGGGACAAGGCGCGCGTCACGGCCGTGCTGAAGCAGGAGGAGGAGCGCTTCGCCGAGACGCTCGAGAACGGCATGGGGGTGCTCGAATCCGCGCTCGCCTCGGGCGAGCAGAAGCTGCTGGATGGCGAGACCGCGTTCCGCCTCTACGACACCTTCGGCTTCCCGGTCGACCTGACCGCCGACATCTGCCGCGAGCGCGGCGTGATGCTCGACATGGCGGGGTTCGAGGCCGCCATGCAGGCGCAGCGCGAGCGCGCGCGCGCGGCGAGCAAGTTCTCGGCGGCGGCGGGACTGGAGTACGAGGGCGGCAGGACCGAGTTCCGCGGCTACGAGACGCTGCGACTTGAAGCCAGAGTGACGGCGATTTACCACCAGGGATCGGCTGTGGAGCAGCTGCGCGCGGGGGAGTCCGGGGTGGTAGTGCTCGACAGGACACCGTTCTACGCCGAGTCCGGCGGCCAGGTCGGCGACCGCGGCGAGCTGGTCGCCTCCGCAGGCACCTTCGTCGTGGAGGATACGCAGAAGATCCAACCCGAAGTGTTCGGCCACCAGGGTGCGCTCAAGGCCGGCGTGCTCAAGGTGGGGGATGCCGTGGAGGCGCGCGTCGACGCGGAGCTGCGCGCTCGCACGATGCGAAACCATTCTGTCACGCACCTCATGCACAAGGCGCTGCGCGACGTTCTGGGACCGCACGTGCAGCAGAAGGGGTCCCTTGTCGACGCCGACAAGACGCGCTTCGACTTCTCGCACGACAAGCCGATCAGCGATGAGGAGATTCGCCAGATCGAGCTTCGGGTCAACGGAGAAATAATTCGGAACGCCCCGACGCGCGCGCAGGTCATGCCGATTGAGGAGGCGAAGATGGCGGGCGCCGTGATGCTGTTCGGCGAGAAGTACGGCGACGAGGTGCGGGTTCTCGACATCGGCAGCTCGCGCGAGTTCTGCGGAGGCACGCATGTCGAGCGTACAGGCGACATCGGCGTTTTCAAGATCTATTCACAGGGCGGCGTGGCGGCGGGCATCCGCCGCGTGGAAGCGACGACCGGAACCAGCGCGCTGGCGATGATCAATAATCAGCTGCAGGAGCTTCACGAGGTGGCGCGGCAGCTGCGCACCCAGCCCGAAGGCGGGATGGTGGAGAAGGCGGTGCAGAACTTGCTCGAGGAGAAAAAGGCACTCGAGAGGGAGCTGGCGAAGATGAAGTCCCGGCTCGCCTCGGGGCAGGGCACGGACCTCGCCGGGCAGGCCGTGGCGGTCAAGGGAGCGAAGGTGGTGGCGGCGACGCTGGACGGCGCGGACGCGAAGACCCTGCGCGAGGCGGTGGACCGCCTGAAGGACCAGTTGAAGAGCGCGGCGATCGTCCTCGGCGCGGTCGCAGACGGCAAGGTGTCGCTGATCGCCGGCGTGACGCCCGACCTGGTCGGCAAGGTGAAAGCCGGGGAGCTGGTCAACTTCGTGGCCCAGCAGGTGGGCGGCAAGGGCGGCGGGCGCCCCGACATGGCGCAGGCCGGGGGCACCGAGAGCGCCAAGCTGCCGGCGGCCCTCGAGTCGGTCAGGGCCTGGGTCGAGCAGCGACTTTGATCGAGGAGAAGCCCATGAGAATCGTCGCCTTGCTGGCCGCACTGGCAGCGGCGCCCGTCCTGGCGCACCACGGCTGGAGCGAGTACGACTCGACGCAGCCCCTCAGGCTCAGCGGGAAGATCGTCGCCTACGGCTACGAGCACCCGCACGGCCACGTGCGCCTGGAAACCCCGGGCAAGACCTGGCTGTGCGTGCTGGCGCCGCCCTCGCGCATGGAGAACCGGGGCCTCGCGAAGGGCATGCTGAAGCCCGGCAGCACGGCGACCCTCGAGGGCTATCCGAACCGCAACAATCCCGAGGAGATGCGCGCCGAGCGCATCACGATCGGCGGCAAGACCATTGAACTGAGGTAGGCCGTGAGCCCGATGGGCGCCATCGAAATGAGCGCCCTCGCCGTGGCCATGCGCCAGTGGCTGTGGCTCTACCCGATCGTG
>CAZAEG010000146.1:0-6214 GCA_964484035.1 uncultured Enterobacteriaceae bacterium
CGCCATGTTGATCACGCCCATCAGCCCGTAGGTGATGGCGAGGCCGAGCGCCGCCAGCAGCAGGATCGAGCCGAGCGACACGCCGGCGAACAGCAGCCCCGCGCGCTCGCCCCAGGCGAGGCGCCCCTCCACCGCGCGCAAGCTCTTCTGCGCCTCGAAGCGGATGTCCTCGTCGGCGTCGCGCGCGGCCTCGGCGAGCAGGGTCTTGCTCGTCGGGCTCGCGGTCTCGCCCAGCGTGCGGATGGCTTGCAGCCGAGCCACCCGGTCGCCGCTCTTCAGCTCCAGGGCGGCCGCCGCCAGCTCGAGCAGCGGCCGGATTTCGGCGTCCTTCTCCTGCGCGAGCGCCCTGTTCACCAGCGGCAACATGGCGTCGTCCGCGCCCCTGGCGAGCTCGGCAGCGGCGGCGAGCCGCTGCGCGCGCTCGGGCGCGAACAGGCGCAGCGCGGCAAGCGCGTCGCCGGCCGCGGCGCGCAGGCGGTTGTTGACGATCACCTCGACGGCCTCGCCGCCGACCACCACCTCGCCGTCGGCGAATTTCTGCAGCACGGGGATCGCCGCGGTATCGCCCTCGGCGACGAGCGCCGCGACGCCCTCCAGCTTCACGTCGTTGTCGTCGTCGGCGAGCTTCGCCACCGCCGCGGGATCGAGCGCCTGCGCCGCGCCGGCGAGGCAAACTAAAAGGGCCGCGAGCGCGGCCCTTTCCCAGCGCGCGGCCATCCTACTTCTTCTCGGCCATCAGCGCCGGTGCGTCCTTCTTCTTGTCGTTGCCCGCGATGAACGGGCTCCAGGGCTGGGCTTTCACCGGGCCCTTGGTCTTCCACACGACGTTGAACTGGCCGTCGGCCTTCACTTCGCCGATGAACACCGCCTTGTGCAGGTGGTGGTTCTTCGCGTCCATCCTGGAGACGATGCCCGAGGGCGCCTTGAAGGTCTGGCCCGCCATCGCTGCCGTCACCTTCGGCACGTCGAAGGACTTGGCCTTCTCCACCGCCTGCTTCCACATGTAGATGCCGATGTAGGTGGCTTCCATGGGATCGTTGGTGAGCGGCCTGTCCTTGTGGCCGGCGATGCTCTTCGCCTTGGCGTAGGCGGCCCACTTCTCGGTGAACTCGGTGTTGGCCGGCGCCTTGATCGACATGAAGTAGTTCCAGGCGGCGAGGTGGCCGACGAGCGGCTTGGTGTCCACGCCGCGCAGCTCTTCCTCACCTACGGAGAACGCCACCACCGGCACATCGGTCGCCTTGAGGCCCTGGTTGCCCAGCTCCTTGTAGAAAGGGACGTTGGAGTCTCCGTTGATGGTCGAGACCACCGCCGTCTTCTTGCCCTCGGAGGCGAACTTCTTGATCCTGGCGATGATGGTCTGGTAGTCCGAGTGCCCGAAGGGGGTGTATTCCTCCATGATGTCGGCTTCCGCCACGCCCTTCGACTTCAGGAACGCGCGCAAGATCTTGTTGGTGGTGCGCGGGTACACGTAGTCGGTGCCCAGGAGCACCCAGCGCTTGGCCGAGCCGCCGTCCTTGGACATCAGGTACTCGACCGCGGGAATCGCCTGCTGGTTGGGCGCGGCGCCCGTGTAGAACACGTTCTTCGAGATCTCCTCGCCTTCGTACTGCACCGGGTAGAAGAGCAAGCTGTCCAGCTCCTCGAACACCGGCAGCACGGATTTGCGCGACACCGAGGTCCAGCAGCCGAACACCACGGCCACCTTGTCCTGGGTGATGAGTTGGCGCGCCTTCTCGGCGAACAGCGGCCAGTTCGAGGCCGGGTCGACCACCACGGGCTCGATCTTGTAGCCCATCACGCCGCCCTTGGCGTTGATTTCGTCCACCGCCATCAGCACGGTGTCCTTCAACACCGTCTCGCTGATCGCCATGGTGCCGGAGAGAGAGTGCAGGATGCCGATCTTGACGGTCTTGTCGGCGGCGTACAGGCCCGTGGAGCCGAAACCGATGGCCGCGATCGCGGCCGACAACGTGAGTGCTTTGAGTGCTGCGCGGCGCTTCATACGTTTTCCCCTTGTGGTTAGGAACGACCTGAGGGAACAAATGCAATGAGCGTGCCAGGGCCTCAAGGCATGAAAGACAAAGGATTTTCTCCAGCCATGCACCAGGCGGGCGCACGCCCGTGGTGCAGGTGCACGGTTATGAAGCGCCGAGCGCCCGCTTGAGCCGCGCGACGCCTTCGGCCAGCTTCGGCTCGTCGGCGGCGAAGCACCAGCGCACGTAGCCTTCGCCTTCGGGGCCGAAGGCCGCGCCCGGCGCGAGGCCGAGGCCGTGTTCGGCCACCAGCTTCTTGCAGAAGGCGAGGCTGTCGGTCATCCCGCGCACACGGAAGAACGCGTACATGGTGCCCGACGGGCTCGCCACCTCCACGCCGGGTATGCGGTTCAGCTCGTCCACCAGGAAATCGCGCGCCTTGCGGAAGCGCCCGAGCGTATGTGCGATCACGGGCTCGCCTTCCTTTACCGCCACGCAGGCCGCGCGCTGCACGAAGACGGGGGCGCAGGAGGTGTTGTATTCGACCAGCTTGGCGAGGTCCGCCTCCAGCGGGGCGGGGACCACCGCCCAGCCCAGGCGCCAGCCGGTCATGAGCCAGCTCTTGGAGAACGTATTGGTGCTGATGACGCGCTCGCCCGCTTGCGCGAGGTCGAGGAACGAGGGCGCGATATTGTTGCCCTCGTAGTAGAGCCGCTCGTACGCGTCGTCGGCGAAGATCCAGATGCCGTGACGCCGGCAGTGCTCGAGGATCGCGCGCTGGTCTTCGCGCGACACGGTCCAGCCGGTGGGGTTGTTGGGCGAGTTGAGGTAGAGCGCCTTCGTGCCGGGCTTGAGGGCATCGAGGAGCTTGCCCAGGTCGAGGCGCCATCCCGCGGGCGAGAATTCGAGCGCCACCGTGTCCACCTTCGCGCTGAGGATCTTCGGGATCTCCTGCAGGTTCGGCCACAGCGGCACCACCTCGACCACCCGGTCGCCGGGGTCGACGAGGAGCTGCGACACCAGCATCAGCGCGTTGACCCCGGCGCTGGTGACGCCGATCTCGGCGACGGCGGTCGGCCGGTGCAGGCGCGTCAGGTATGCCGCGAGCGCCTCGCGCAAGCTGTGGATGCCGAGGTTGTGCGAGTAGAACACCTCGCCCGCCTCGATCGAGGCGATGCCGGCCTTGCGGATGAAGCCGGGCGTGGGCTCGTCGGGCTCGCCGACCCAGAAGGCGAGCACGTCCTTGCGGCCCATGCCGGCGTTCACCAGCTCGCGGATCTTCGAGGCGGTGAGCGAGCGCACCGCGGGACGGGCGGCGACGGGGTTCGGATTCTCGGATTTCATGCCGCCATTGTAGGGTGGGCCAATGGCCCACCGTACAATCGTCGCCACCATGCACAACTGGGCTCTCGCGGCGGGAATCGCCCTGATGGTGGTCTGGGGCGTCAACTTCGCCATCACCAAGGTCGTGCTCGCCGAGCTCGGCGTCTGGCCGTTCCTGTTCATCCGGTTCCTCGCCATGCCGCTGTTCGGCTTCGCGCTGCTCGTCGCGGTAACCCGGCGGCACTTCCGCAAGACCTGGCCGCGGCGCGCGGACCTGCCGCGCTTCATCGCCGCCGGACTGATCGGGCATACCGCGCACGTGAGCCTCGTCATGTGGGGGATCGACCTCTCCACGGCCTTTTCCTCGTCGCTGGTGCTCACCTCGAGCCCGCTGTGGACGCTGCTCATCCTGGCCGTCCTTGGCGCCGAGAAGCTGCACAGGCGACAGCTCGCGGGCACGCTGGTCGCGTTCGCCGGCATCGGCGTCTTCCTCTCGGACAAGTTCGTCGCCGGCGTCGCGCTCGCCGGCGCGGGCGACCTGGTGCTGCTCGTCGCGGCGTCGCTGTTCTCGCTCTACACCGTGATCACCAAGCCGCTGGTGGAGCGCTACGGTCCCCTGAACGTGATGTGCTACTCGCTGCTGTTCGGCGCGCCGCCCCTGGTCCTCGCGACGCTGCCCGCGTTCCTCGACGCGCCGCTGGCCGATGTCGCTGCCGGGGTCTGGCTCGGCGTGTTCTGGGCGGTCGCGGTGTCGTCGTTCCTCGGCTGGATCGTCTGGGCCTGGGTCAACTCAGTCAGAGGCCTGGCGCGCAGCGCGCCGCTGCAGTACCTGATGCCGCCGATCGCCGGGCTGGTGGCGTGGCTGACGCTCGGCGAGACCTTCACTTGGCTGAAGATCGCGGGCGCCGTAACCGCGATGGCCGGCATCGCCTGGGCGCAGTCCGGCGCGCGCATCCCCACCCCGCCCGACGCCGGCTAAATGGCTAAATGGTGACTGTCACCATTTAAAGCTGTTGAAGGCTGCGATAGCGCGGTCGATGCCGGCGGCGTCGACGTCGAGGTGGGTGACGAGGCGGAGCTTAGCTCCAGGCAACACCACCACCCCGTGCTTCGCGAGATGCTCCGGCAGGCCGGGCCTCGAATCGAGGAACACCATGTTGGACGAAGGCGCCGGCGCGCCGATGCCTTTCGCGAGGCGCTCGGCGTTGGCGTGGTCTTCGGCGAGGCGCTCGACGTTGTGCTGCAGCGCGTAGAGCCCCGCCGCGGCGAGCACGCCCGCCTGGCGCATGACGCCGCCGAGGATCTTGCGCGCGCGCTTGGCGCGCGCGATGAAGTCCTTCGAGCCGAGCAGCATCGTGCCCGCCGGCGCGCCCAGGCCCTTGGAAAGGCACGAGGACACCGAGTCGAAGCCGCGGCACAGGTCCTCCACCGGCATCCCGAGCTTCACCGCCGCGTTGAAGATGCGCGCGCCGTCGAGATGCGTGGCGAGGCCCTTCCGTCTCGCAAGCGACAGCGCTTCCTCGAAGTACGCGCGCCCGATTACCCTTCCCGAGATGGTGTTCTCCAGCGCGAGCAACCGCGTCCTGGCGAAGTGCGGGTCGTCCGGCTTGATCGCCGCCTCCACCTGCGCGAGATCGAGCGTGCCGTCGGGCCGGTTGACGATCGCCTGCGGCTGGATCGAGCCGAGCACCGCCCCGCCGCCCGCTTCGTAGCGGTAGGTGTGCGCCTCCATCCCCACCAGCACCTCTTCGCCGCGCTGGCAGTGGCTCATCAGCGCGGCCAGATTGGACTGCGTACCGGTCGGGAAAAAGAGCGACGCCTCGAAGCCGAAGATCTCCGCCGCCTTGTCCTGCAGCTTGTTGACCGTCGGGTCGTCGCCGAACACATCGTCGCCCACCTCCGCGGCCGCCATGGCGCGGCGCATGCCCTCGGAGGGCCGCGTGACGGTGTCGCTGCGCAGGTCGACGAGCTTCATTCGGCTATTGTAGGGTGGGTCATTGGCCCACCCTACGCGATGGGTAATTTCAGCCGCCGGCGATGTTCAGCACGGAGGGCAGCCACAGAGCGATGCCCGGAAAAGCCGCGAGGATGAACAGGCGCACCACGTCCGCGGTGACGAACGGCAGCACGCCGCGGAACAGCGTCGGCGTGCTCACCTGCGGCAGGAGCGACGAGAGCACGAACAGGTTCATGCCCACCGGCGGGCTGATGAGGCCGATCTCCACCACCACCACGATGAGGATGCCGAACCACACCGGGTCGAGGCCGAGCGCGACGATGAGCGGGAAGAACACCGGCACCGTGAGCAGGATCATGGAGAGCTCCTCCATCGCGGTGCCGAGGATGACGTAGATCGCGCAGATCGACATCACCACCAGCATGGGGTGCAGGCTGAACTGCTCGACGAAGCCCATCAGGTCCGAGGGCAGCGTGGTGAAGTTGATGTAGTTGGCGAAGACGAGCGCGCCGATCAGGATCATGAACAGCATGCCGGTGGTGCGCGCGGACTCCACCAGGATGTCGCGCAGCACGTGCCAGGTGAGCGCGCGGCGCGCCAGCGCGAACACGAACGCTCCCGCGGCGCCCACGCCCGCGCCCTCGGTGGCGGTGAAGAAGCCGGCGTAGATGCCGCCGATCGAGATGGCGAACAGCACGATCACGCCCCAGATGCCCTGCAGCGCCGTGATGCGCTCGCGCCACGAGGAGCGCGCGCCCGCTGGGCCGGCGTTCGGGTCGCGCCACACCACCCAGCGCACGGCGGCGCACAGCAGCGCCACGGCGAGCACGCCCGGCAGCACGCCGGCGGCGAACAGGCGCCCGATGTTGGTCTCGGTGATGATGCCGTAGATCACCATGATGGTGGAGGGCGGGATCAGGATGCCGAGCGTCCCGCCGGCGGCGATCGAGGCGCTGGC
>CAZAEG010000147.1:0-5683 GCA_964484035.1 uncultured Enterobacteriaceae bacterium
GGCCTCGCCTGCGCGCGCGCACTGGCGCTCGCCGGGCGCGAGGTGGTGATCCTCGAGGCCGAGGACGCGATCGGCACGCACACCAGCTCGCGCAATTCCGAGGTGATCCACGCCGGCATCTACTACCCGCGCGGCTCGCTCAAGGCGCGCGCCTGCGTCGAGAGCCGCGAGCGCCTGTACGCCTACTGCGCCGAGCGCGGCGTGCCGCACCGGCGCTGCGGCAAGCTGATCGTGGCGACCGACGCGGCGCAGCTCCCGGAGCTCGAGGCGATTCTCGAGCGTGCGCACGCCAACGGCGTCGCCGACGTGGCGCGCATCGGCGCGCGCGAAGCGCGCGCCCTGGAACCCGAGATCGCCTGCGTGGATGCGCTGCTCTCGCCTGCCACCGGCATCGTCGACAGCCACGCGCTGATGCTCGCCTACCTCGGCGACGCCGAGAACGCCGGCGCCATGCTGGCGCTGATGAGCCCGCTCGAAGCCGCGCGCGTCACGCCGCAGGGCATCGAGCTGCGCGTCGCGGGCGCCGAGCCGCTGCTCGCCCGCGGCGTGGTCAACAGCGCCGGTCTCAGGGCGCCGAGCCTCGCCCGGCGCATCGAGGGCTATCCGGCGGCGCTCGCGCCGCGCGAGCTCTACGCCAAGGGCAACTACTTCACGCTCGCGCGCCGCGCGCCCTTCACGCGCCTCGTCTACCCGGTGCCCGAGCCGGGCGGCCTCGGCGTGCACGTCACCCTCGACCTCGGCGCGCGCGCGCGCTTCGGCCCGGACGTGGAATGGGTGGAGGCCATCGACTACCGCGTCGATCCGCGCCGCGCGCAGGCGTTCTACGCCGCGATCCGGCGATACTGGCCGGGCTTGCCCGAGGGCGCGCTCGAGCCGGGCTACGCCGGCATCCGGCCGAAGATCTCCGGCCGCGGCGAGCCGGCGGCGGATTTCGTCGTGCAGGGCCCGCGCGAGCACGGCGTGCCGGGACTCGTCAACCTGTTCGGCATCGAGTCGCCCGGATTGACAGCGTCGCTCGCGTTGGCCGATGATGTCGCGGCACGCCTATCCGCATAATCCAGAGGAAAACATGAAATCCAGATTCGCAGTCCTGCTCGCTGCCTCGGCCGCGTTCGGCCTCGCCCACGCCCAGACCAAGTGGGACATGCCCACGCCCTACTCGGACGGCGAGTTCCACACGCGCAACGTCGTCATGTTCGTGGAAGACGTGGCCAAACGCACCAAGGGCGGCGTGGAAATCAAAGTCCACTCCACCGGCTCGCTCATCAAGCACCCCGACATCCTGCGCGCGGTGTCCACCGGCCAGGTGAACATCGCCGAGTTCCTGCTCGGCCAGTTCGGCAACGAGGACCCGGTGTTCGCCGCCGACAACCTGCCGTTCGTCGCCGCGGGCTACGACAACGCCTGGAAGTTCTACCAGGCGCAAAAGGCCGTACTGGCGAAGAAGCTCGCCGGGCGCGGCCTGACCCTGCTCTACTCGGTGCCCTGGCCGGGCCAGGGCATCTACACCAAGGAGCCGCTGAAATCGGTCGCCGACCTGAAGGGCACCAAGTTCCGCACCTATTCGCCGCTCACCGCGCGCCTGGCGGAGCTGCTCGGCGCGAGCCCGACCGTGATCCAGGTGCCCGAGATCCCGCAGATGTTCGCCACCGGCGCGGTGCAGGCGATGATCACCTCGTCCGCGACCGGCACGTCGACCAAGGCCTGGGAGTTTGTCAAGAACTACTACAAGACGAGCGCCTTCCATCCCAAGGACGTGGTGGTGGTGAACACGCGCGCCTTCAAGGGCCTGCCCAAGGCCCAGCAGAACGCCGTGCTCGCCGCGGCCAAGGCGGCCGAGCCGCGCGGCTGGGCGATGTCCAAGCAGCGCGAGAAGGACGGCGACGAGACGCTCGCCAAGAACGGCATGACGATCCACCAGCCCGACGCCGCCATGAAGGCCGCGTTCGAGAAGGTCGGCGCGCAGATGGCCAAGGAGTGGGAGGCGCAGGCGGGCGCCGACGGTCAGACGATCTTAAAAGCTTATAAAAAGTAGTTTGCGGCGGTTTCTCGACCGCCTCTACGCCGCGAGCGGCGTGCTCGCGGCGGCCTGCCTGGCGAGCATCGCCGTAGTGATGCTCGCGCAGGCCGGCATGCGCGAGGTCGGCCTGCTGCTGCGCGGCGCCGACGACATCGTCGGCTGGCTGTGCGCGGCGAGCGCGTTCCTCGCGCTCGGCACTACGTTCCGCCACGGCGAGCTGGTGCGGGTCGGCCTGCTCATCGACCGGCTGCCGGGCGCGGGGCGGCGCCGCGCCGAGTTCGCGGCGCTCGGCTGCGCCGTGCTGGTGGCCGGCTACATCCTGTGGGCGGCGGCGGGCTTCGTCTACCAGAGCTGGCAGTTCGACGAGGTGGCGCAGGGCCTGATCCAGATCCCGATCTGGATCCCGCAGATGAGCTTCGTCGCCGGCGCGCTGGTCTTGTTCGTCGCCCTGCTGGATGAATTCGTGGTGCTGGCGGCGGGCGGCACGCCCGCCTACCGGCGCGCCGAGGACGCGCACCGCGCGCACCCCGAGACGATGGAAGCGCCCTGATGGGCACGCTCGCGATCGCCGCGATCCTGCTCGCCATCCTGCTCGTGCTGCTCGCCGGCGGGCTGTGGATCGCGATGGCGATGAGCGTGGTGGCCTGGGTAGGGCTGCAGTTCTTCACCTCGAGCCCGCCGGACGTCAACCTGTTCCAGGCCTACTGGGGCTCGAGCGCGTCGTGGACGCTCGCCGCGCTGCCGATGTTCGTGTGGATGGGCGAGATCCTGTTCCGCACGCGGCTGTCGGAAGAGATGTTCAAGGGCCTCTCGCCCTGGCTCGGCTGGCTGCCCGGTCGCCTGATGCACGTCAACATCTTCGGCTGCGCGATCTTCGCCGCGGTGTGCGGCTCCTCCGCGGCCACGGTGGCCACCATCGGCAAGGTGGCGCTCCCCGAGCTCGCCAGCCGCGGCTACGACGAGCGCACGAGCGTCGGCTCGCTGTGCGGCGCCGGCACGCTCGGTCTGCTGATCCCGCCCTCGATCATCATGATCGTGTACGCGGTGGCGGCCGAGGTATCGATCCTGAAGATGTTCCTCGCCGGCGTCTTTCCGGGCGCGCTGCTGGTGAGCCTGTTCTCGGGCTACATCGTCGTCTGGGCGCTGCTCAATCCCGGCAAGACGCCCACCGCGGTCGAGGAGATGAGCCTCGGCGAGCGCGTGCGCCGCGCGAAGAACCTGATTCCCTGCCTGGTGCTCATCTTCTTCATCATGGGCGTGATGTTCACCGGCATCGCCACCGCGACGGAAGCCGCGGCCTTCGGCGTGCTGGGGGCGCTCGCCATCGCCGGGTGGAGCGGCTCGCTCACGCGCGCGAGCTTCGCCACCAGCCTGATGGGCGCGACGCGCCTGTCCTGCATGATTCTCTTCATCCTCGCCGGCGCCTCGATGCTCGCTTCGTGCATGGCCTTCACCGGCATCCCGCGTGCGCTCGCCGAGTGGGTGGCGCAGTCGAACTTCAGCCCCTACGCCCTGATCGCGGTGCTGGCCGTGATCTACCTGCTGCTCGGCATGGCGATCGACGGCATCTCGATGATCGTGCTCACCACCTCGATCGTGCTGCCGATGATCGACGCGGCGGGCTTCGACCTGATCTGGTTCGGCATCTTCATCGTGCTGCTGGTGGAAATCGCGCAAATCACGCCGCCCGTGGGCTTCAACCTGTTCGTGCTGCAGACCATGGCCAAGCGCGAGGCGAACTACGTGGCGCGCGCCGCCATCCCGTTCTTCTTCATGATGCTGCTCGCGATCGTCGTCGTCTCGGCGTTCCCGGCGATCGCCACCTGGCTGCCCGATGCGATACTTGGGGTGACAAAGAAATAGGGACAGTCTCCATTAGGCCGGCAATCCTGCCTGCTCGAGGTCGGCGACGATTTTCTCGCGCGCTGCATCGTCGCGGTACGGAAGATTGTCCGCATATGCGCGGCTGCTGAATCCCGGCTCCTTGGCCAGCACCGCGGCCGCCACGCTGCGCGCTTCGTCGCCCGCGCCCCGGCGCAAGAGCGCGCTCGCCAAGATGAGGCGCGCCTCGCGCGAGCCCGGGTTGATGCGCACGGCTTCACGTGCCGCCATCTCCGCCATGTCGAACTGTTCCCCGTCGCGGTAGGCCGCGGCGAGTATCTCGATGAACCACGGCGGATACACCGGCGAAATGCGGATCGCCTTGCGCACGCGCTCGGCCGCCGCGAGCGGCTCGCCGCAGTACAGCAGGACATTGGCGAGAAAGCCGTTGGCGTTGGTGCAATTGGGCCGGATTTCCACCGCTTCGCGCGCGATTCGTACCGCCTCGTCGAAGCGCCGCTGCAGCAGCCGAACGTTGCCGAGCACGGTGTGCGCCTGGCCATCGGCGTCCTCCATGGCCGCGGCGCGCTCCGCCCATTCGCCGGCCTGCAGCCGCGCCAGCGCCGGATCCTTTGCCCAGCCGCGCGTCGCCTGGATCCAGAGGCAGAACGCGACCATGGTCGGACCATACGGGGATTGCGGCGCGAGCTCCGCCAGCCGCTCGAAGTGCGCGCGCGCGCTCGCGATCGCGTCGGCGTTCATCTGGAAGAACGCCAGCATCCCGCTGTAGTAATGATCGCGCGCCCTGGGCTGGGTGAGACACTTGCGCCACACGCGCGCCTGCTCGCCGCTCGCCAGTTTCACGTCGAGCGCGGTGACGATGCGCTCGGCGATCTCGTCCTGCAGCGCGAAGCTCCCGTCCAGGGCGCGATCGTACTGCTCTGACCAGACGATCCGATCCGCCTGCGTATCGACCAGCTGCACGTTGACGCGCGCCCGCTCGCCTTGGCGCTGCACGTTGGCTTCAAGCACGTGCCGCACCCCGAGCCGGGCGGAAGCTTGCGCGGCCGGCATGCCGCGCAGGGCATTTGCGGTCCCCGCCGCGATGAGAAACACGCCCGACATCTTGACGAGGGCGGTCTGTATGTCCAGCCGCAGGCCCGAGGCAAGAGCCTGTGCCGCGGCATCTTCCTCGACCGCCGTGAACGGCATCAGCACGATCGACGGCTTGGCCGGCAACGGCAGGTCGAGCCCTTCGAGCTGCGCCGGCCCGGCGCGCTTCTCGCCCTCGTCAAAGATGAGCGCGTAGCTCCCCGCATCCGCGGCGGACAGGTGCAGATTGTCGCCGTGATCGGCCAGGCCCGCGCGCAGCGCCTCGCTGATGTGAATGCCGTCCGTCTGCGCTCCGGCAGCCAGCACGGCCGCGCGCGCCGCCGCGTCGGCCGCATCGGCGCCCTGCGCGCACAGGTCGACGCCGAAGCGGTAGTGCACGCGCTGGTCCGCCGGCAGATCGCTATTCGCCCGCAGCACACCTTCGCGCGCAGTGCGCGCGGCCGCAAGCGCCTGATCGGCGCCGGGGAAGAAAGCGACGACGCAGCCCGCGCGCGCGCCGCGCAGCTCGCCGCGGTGCGCGGCGAAGACGGCGGCAACGCCCGCGCCGCCGCGCTCCACTGCCCGGCTCGCCGCCGCCACGTCCTCGCCCATCAGCACGCCGTAGGCACGCGGCTGCGCGTAGATGACCGCGCCGTGGCCGCGCGGCACCCGATGCAGGGCGCCGGGCTGCTTCGCCCGGTCAGCCCACTTTTCCCAGAAGTACCAGATCGCCGCGATGCCGCCGAGGAT
>CAZAEG010000148.1:0-4444 GCA_964484035.1 uncultured Enterobacteriaceae bacterium
GTCACCAGCACGCTGCTGCTCAAGGACACGGCGCACCGCACGGTCTTTCCGGCGTTCACGCCGGGCGGCGGCGTCGGCATCGCCGAGATGCAGGGCGCGGCCGACGTGCTGATGAAGCCCGATGCGGCTTCGTTTCGCGTCCTGCCCTGGGCGCCCGATACCGGCTGGATGCTCTGCGATCTCGCGTTCCAGGACGGCAGGCCGGTGCCGTTCTGCACGCGCTCGCTCCTCAGGCAGGCGCTGCGCAAGCTCGGCGCCGCGGGCTACGAGTTCCAGGCGGGCCTGGAGGTCGAGTTCCACGTCTTCCGCATCGTCGATCCGCGGCTCCGGCCCGCCGACGCGGGCCAGCCGGGAGAGCCGCCCGAGGTGGATCTGCTCACCACCGGCTACCAGTACCTTACCGAGCAGCGCTACGACCTCATCGACCCGGTGATGCAGATCCTGCGGCGCGACCTCGAAGCGCTCGGGCTGCCGCTGCGCTCGTTCGAGGTGGAGTTCGGGCCGAGCCAGTTCGAGGTGACGCTCGGCGTGCTGCCCGGGCTTGCCGCGGCCGACGCCATGGTGCTTTTCAGGAGCGCGGTGAAGCAGGGCCTGCGGCGCCACGGCTACCACGCCACGTTCATGTGCCGGCCGAAGCTGCCGAACGTGATGTCCTCGGGCTGGCATCTGCACCAGTCGTTGTCCAAGGACGGCACGAACGCATTCGCCGCCGCGAAACAGGACCTTTCGGAGACCGGGCGGCAATGGCTCGCGGGCCTGCTGGCGCACGCGCGCGGCGCGACCGCGCTTTGCACGCCGACGCTGAACGGCTACAAGCGCTATCGGCCCTATTCCCTGGCGCCCGATCGCATCATCTGGGGAAAGGAGAACCGCGGCGCGCTCATGCGGGTCGTCACCGGGCGGATCGAGAACCGCGCCGGCGAGCCGGCGGCGAACCCGTACCTGTACTTCGCGTCGCAGGTCTACTCGGGACTGGACGGCCTGGCGCGCAAGCTCGCGCCGCCGCCGCCGGCCGATACGCCCTACGAGGCGCAGGCCGAGCGCCTGCCGGCGACGCTGGGCGAAGCCCTGGCTGCGCTGCGCGAGGACGCCTGCCTGAAGGAAGGCCTGGGCGCGCAGTTCGTGGACTACTACTGCCGCATCAAGGACGCCGAGATCGCGCGCTTTAACCTCGAGGTCTCGGACTGGGAGCAGCGCGAGTACTTCGACCTGTTCTGAATTGCATTTCGCCGCGATAGCGCGCAACATGGGCGGGCGATCTACGTTCTGGCCCGTCTTTCAGCTACGCCCGGTACCCGGGCGCGGAATGCGAGTACCCCACTTCGACTAGGTTGTTCGTTGCCGCGCCCGATTTGCGTGCGGTGTTTTCGGCATAGAGGCCAAGCATGACTATAGGAACTGTCAAGTTCTTCAACAGCACCAAGGGGTTCGGATTCATCCAGCCGGAAGATGGCGCCAAGGACGTGTTCGTGCATGCGAGCGCGGTGGAGCAGGCGGGCATGGGCACGCTGAGCGAAGGCCAGCGCGTCAGCTTCGACGTCGTCACCGAGCGCGGCAAGCTTGCGGCCAGCAATCTGAAGGCGGCCTGAAGACGTAACCGGCGCCGAATGCCGGGAAGAAAGGCGGTCCTCCGGGACCGCTTTTTTTTGCTCGAACGGAGGCCCCACCTGGTCCGAACGGACCCCTGGGCCCGCAGAGGTCCGCTACGCCGGGTAACCATGTCGTTCCGGCATCATCGGGGTTCTGCACGACGCGGGTGTCGTCTAGTGGCAAGACAATTGCCCTCCAGGCAATAAACGTTGGTTCGATTCCGTCCACCCGCTCACTCACGCGCGCATCTACCGCCGTATCGGCGTCGCGCCCGCCGAACCCTTCTCGTACACCTCGACGCCCTCCGGAATCGTGACCCACGGCCGCGATGACCGGGACCAGATGTGCCGGTCGATGCGGAAGCTGTCCGGAGCGTCCAGGGTGCCCGCGGCGATCCCCCGCAGCCCGGGGCGCAGCTCTGTGGTATGGGTGACCGTGGTGCCGCAGACCGGGCAGAACTCGGTCCGCAGCCACCTGCCCGTCTCGTCCGAGCGGTGCTCGTACGCCGTCAGCTTCCCCTGCAGGAATTCGACGTCCGCCTCATTGAAGTAGGCGATGAACGCGAAGGCGCTGCCCGAGCGCCGCTGGCACCAGGTGCAGTGGCATACGAGCCCCGCCTGCGGCTTCGCCTTGACACGATAGCGCACCGCCCTGCACACGCACCCGCCTTGCGTTTCCTGACCCATATCCGCCTCCGCCGAAACCCTTCTCGCATTCTGCTGCGTTTATAGCTGCGTCGCCAACAAGGAAAGGACCCCATCATGAAACGCACCTTGCTCCACGCTGCGGTCGCGGCCGCACTCTACGGCTTGAGCCCAGCGCAGGCCGCAGTAACGGAGAAACCGAGCACCCTGGCCGATCAGCAATCGGTCGCGGTCACCATCTACAACGAGAACCTCGCGCTGATCAAGGACGTGCGCCGCATCGCCATCGACAGCGGCCACAACCGGCTCGCCCTGCGCGAAGTCAGCGCGCAGATGCGCCCCGAGACCGCGCTCCTCAGGAGCCTCTCGCACACGGGCTCACTCAGCCTCCTCGAGCAGAACTTCGATTTCGATCTCCTCACGCCGGCGAAGCTCCTCGAGAAGTATGTGGGTCGCGAGGTGCGCATAGTGCGGGTCCATCCCCAGACCGGCGCCGAGTCGATTGAATCCGCAACCGTGCTCGCCGCAAATCAAGGCGTGGTCCTCAGGATCGGCGACCGCATCGAAACCGGCGTTCCCGGCCGCATCGTCTACGACGGCGTACCGGCCAACCTGCGCGACCGCCCCACCCTGGTCACCGAGCTCGCGAGCACCCGCTCGGGCAGCCAGACCGTCGAGCTCTCCTACCTCTCGGGCGGGCTCGCCTGGAAGGCCGACTACGTCGCCGAACTGAACGCGGCGGACGACGCCCTCGACCTGAAGGGCTGGGTGACGCTTACCAACCGCAGCGGCACGTCCTACCCGGACGCGCGCCTGCAGCTCGTCGCCGGGGACGTCAACCGCGTGCGCGACGAGATGCGCCTGGCCGCCGCCGGGATGGCGCGGCGTGCGTCCGCCGACAAGCCCGCGTCCGAAATGACGCAGGAGTCGCTCTTCGAGTATCAACTCTACACCCTGCAGCGACCGACCACGATCCAGAACAACCAGACCAAGCAGGTGGCGCTGCTGAGCGGCACGGGCGTCCCGGTGGCGAAGGAGCTGGTGCTGCAGGGCAACGATTACTACTACCGCTCCAGCATCGGCCACCTCGGGCAGAAGCTGAAGGTGGGCGTGTTCGTGCAGTTCGAGAACCGCGAGTCCTCGCGCCTCGGCCTGCCGATGCCCAAGGGGATCGTGCGCGTCTACAAGAAAGACAGCGCCGGCAACGCCCAGTTCGTCGGCGAGGACCGCATCGACCACACGCCGAAGAACGAGCGCGTGCGCCTGAAGCTGGGCGAGGCGTTCGACGTGACCGCCGACAAGAAGCAGACCGACTTCAAGCGTCGCGACATCTACTCGCCCTGGAGCTACGTGCACGAGAGCGCCTACGAGATCGTGCTGCGCAACGCGAAGCGCGAGGCCGTCACCGTCGTGGTGCGCGAGCCGGTGCCGGGCGACTGGAGCATGCTCGAGGAGACCCAGCGCCACCGCAAAGCCGCCGCGGGTACCGCGGAATGGAACATCCGCGTGCCGGCGCAAGGCAGTACCACCTTGCGCTACCGGGTGCTGGTACGCTATTGACCATGAAAGAGCTCACCCCCACAGGCAGGCTGCGCGTAGGCGTCAATCTCGGCAACTTTCTCCTCGTGCAGAGGAACGCGGATGGCAGCATCCGTGGCATTGTCCCGGACCTGGCGCAGGAGCTCGCGCGCCGGCTCGGCGTCAGCGCCGAGCTGCGGCAGTACGAGAAGGTCGGCGACGTCGCCGACGGCGCGAAAAAGGGCGAGTGGGACGTCGCCTTCATCGGTGTCGAACCGCAGCGCGCCCAGGAGATCGACTTCACCGAGCCCTACGTCGAGATCGAGGCCACCTACCTGGTGCCCGCCGGCTCGCCGATCAAGTCGATTGCCGGCGTGGACCGCAAGGGCGTGCGCATCGCAGTCGCGGGCCGCAGCGCCTACGACCTCTGGCTGAGCCGAAACATCAAGAGCGCGGAGCTGGTGCGCGCCGAGAACATCGAGGGCTCCTACCGGGTGTTCGTCACCGACAAGCTCGAGGTGCTCGCGGGCCTGAAGCCGCGGCTGATGGATGACCTCGCCAAGCTGCCCGGGGCGCGGATCCTCGAGGGCCGCTTCACCGCCGTGCAGCAGGCGATCGGCACCCCCAAGGGCCGGCAGGAGGGCGCGGCGTACCTGCGCAAGTTCGCCGAGGACATCAAGGCCTCGGGCCTC
>CAZAEG010000149.1:0-9692 GCA_964484035.1 uncultured Enterobacteriaceae bacterium
GCCGCCGCGCTGATGGGCGATTCCATAGCCACCAACATGTTCATGCTCGGCTACGCCTGGCAGAAGGGCTGGGTGCCGCTGGGGCGCGAGGCGATCGAACGCTCGATCGAACTGAACGGCGTGGCCGTGGACTTCAACAAGAGGAGCTTTCTCTGGGGCCGGCGCGCGGCGGTGGACCTGGAGCGCGTGCGGCGCATCGCCCTGCCGGCGGACGTGATCCCCATCGAGCAGCATGTCTCGCGCAACCTGGGCGAGCTCGTCGAGCGGCGGGCGCAGTTCCTCACCGCGTACCAGAACGCTACGTACGCGGCACGCTACAAGGCGCTGGTCGAGCGCGTCCGCGCCGTAGAGCAGGACCGCGTCGGCGGCACGAAGCTCGCCGAGGCGGTGGCGCGCTACTACGCGAAGCTGCTCGCCTACAAGGACGAGTATGAAGTGGCGCGGCTGTACGCCACGGGCGATTTCATGAGGAAAATCGAACGCATGTTCGAGGGCGACTACCGAGTGAACTTCCACCTGGCGCCGCCGCTTCTGGCCAAGCCCGACCCGGTCACCGGCGAGCCGCGCAAGATGCAGTTCGGGCCGTGGATGATGCGGGCGTTCGGACTGCTAGCCAGGCTCAAGGGGCTGCGCGGTACTGCGTTCGACATCTTCGGACGCACGCCAGAGCGACGCATGGAACGTGCTCTGATCGGCGAATACGAGCAGACGGTTGACCGGCTCCTGCAGGCCCTGGCGCACGACAACCACGCGCTCGCCGTAGAAATCGCCTCGCTGCCGGAGGCGATCCGCGGCTTCGGCCACATCAAGGCAAAGAGCGTCTCGGCCGCGAGAGCGAAGCAGGCGGAGCTGATGGGCCGCTACGCCGCCGCGCCCGTGCGGGCGGCCGCCTAGAGCCCCAGCGACTTCCACATCGCGTCCACCTTCGTCTTCACCTCGGCATCCATGGCGATCGGGCGGCCCCAGGTGCGGGACGTTTCGCTCGGCCACTTGCTGGTGGCGTCGATGCCCATCTTCGAGCCCAGTCCCGCCACCGGGCTCGCGAAGTCGAGGTAATCGATCGGCGTGTTCTCTGCGATCAGCGTATCGCGCGCCGGATCGACGCGCGTGCTGATCGCCCATACCACCTCCTTCCAGTCGCGCACGTCGATGTCGTCGTCCACGACGACGATGAACTTGGTGTACATGAACTGGCGCAGCACGCTCCAGATACCGAACATCACCCGCTTGGCGTGCCCCGGGTACTGCTTCCTAAGGCTCGCCACCGCGAGCCGGTAGGAGCAGCCCTCCGGCGGCAGGTAGAAGTCGGCAATCTCCGGAAACTGCTTCGCCAGCAGCGGCACGAAGATCTCGTTCAGCGCCACGCCGAGCATCGCCGGCTCGTCCGGGGGCTTGCCGGTGTACGTCGAGTGGTAGATCGGATCCCGGCGCAGCGTGACGCGCTCCACCGTGAGCACCGGAAAGCGCTCGGCCTCGTTGTAGTAGCCGGTGTGGTCGCCATGCGGGCCCTCGAGCGCAACGTCGCCGGGGTGGATCGATCCTTCGAGGACGATCTCGGCGCGCGCCGGCACCTGCAGGTCGTTGCCGATGCACTTGGCAAGCTCGGTGCGCGCGCCGCGCAGCAGCCCGGCAAACTGGTACTCGCCGAGCGCGTCCGGCACCGGCGTCACCGCGGCGAGCGTCGTCGCCGGGTCTGCGCCCAGCGCCACGGCGACCGGGAACGCGTCACCCGGGTGCGCCAGCTGGTGGTCGCGAAAGTCGAGCGCGCCGCCGCGATGCGCCAGCCAGCGCAGGATGACGCGGTTCGGGCCGATGACCTGCTGGCGGTAGATGCCGAGGTTCTGGCGCGGCTTCAGCGGCCCGCGCGTCACGGTGAGCCCCCAGGTGATGAGCGGCCCCGCATCGCCCGGCCAGCAGGTCTGCACCGGCAGGCGCGAAAGATCCGCGTCCCTGCCTTCCCACACCGTCTCCTGGCAGGACGCCGAGGACACCACCTTCGGTGCCATGTCGAATACCTTGCCGGCGAGCCGCGCGAGCTGCGGCAGTTTCGTCACCGCGTCGCGCAGCCCCTTGGGCGGATCCGGCTCGCGCAGGGCGGCAAGCAGCCTGCCGATGTCGCGCAGCGCCGGGCGCGGGTCGGTGCCGGCGTCGATGCCCATGGCGAGCGCAATGCGCTCCACGGAGCCGAACAGGTTCCCCAGCACCGGCAGGGCGAATCCTGCCGGCCGCTCGAACAGCAGCGCCGGCCCGCCCGCGCGCAGCACGCGGTCGCAGATCTCGGTCATTTCCAGCCGCGGGGACACCGGCGCGGCGATGCGCTTCAGCCCGCCCAGCGCCTCGAGTCCGCCAAGAAACCCGCGCAGGTCAGCGTAGTGCATTCTTCAGCGGCCGCTCTGGGCCACGCGCTCCGCCAGCAGCTCCGCGAAATCCACCAGCATGCGATTCTTCCCGCGCACGGCGTAGGCGCGATCGGCCGCCGGCAGGGAGAGCACCAGCGTCGTGGTGCCGATCCAGCCGAAGGCGCCGAGCGCCCCGCCCCCGAGCAGGCACGCCACGCCCATCGCCGGCAGGAGGCTCGCAATAGCACCCAGCACGAGCAGGGTGCCCCGCAGCAGTCGGGCGATCGAGTGGTTGCCGCTAATCTCGGCGGCCGCCTCGGCTGCGGCCCCGGAAAGCGGTCCTGCCACGGCAAACAGCACCAGCGCCAGTAGAGCGAGAACCACGCCCCAGCCCATGCGCCGCGCGCTTCGCTCGTAGCCGACGCGCACGGCGGCAATGGCGCCGAGCGCCATGCTGTCCATCTGTGCAACGCCATGGTGCAGGAGGCGCGTGCCGTAGAGCGAGAGCTGCGTGCCGCGCAGCGGCCCGGTGGAAAATTCGAAGCTTGCAATCGGCGTCTCGAGAGCCATCGGCGAAGCTTAGCGCAGGCCGTAGTGCGCGGCGATGCCGGCGAACACCGCGGCACCCACCCAGTTGTTGTGGCGGAATGCCCTGAAGCAGCCGGCGCGCGTGCGCTCGCGGATGAGACCGTAGTGGTAGGCCATCAGACCGGCGGCGAGCGCGAGTCCCGCGTAATACGCCCAGCCCAGCCGCGCCATGACGCCGACCCAGCCGAGCAGCGCCAGCATCGCCGCGTAGGCGAGCATCACCCCCGCCACGTCGTGGCGGCCGAGGGTGAGCGCCGAGGTGCGCATGCCGATCCTCGCGTCGTCCTCGCGGTCCACCATGGCGTATTCCGTGTCGTAGGCGAAGGCGTAGCACACGTTGGCGGCAAGGAGCACCCAGCACTCCGCCGGCAGCCGGTTCTGGACCGCGGCGTAGGCCATCGGAATGCCGAAGCCAAAGGCGACGCCGAGGTAGAGCTGCGGCAGCGCGAAAAAACGCTTGGTGAGCGGATAGGTGACGGCGATAGCGAGCGCGACGAAGGAGAGCAGCAGCGCGAGCCGGTTGAGCATCAGCACCAGCGCAAACGCCGCAGCGGCCAGCAGTGCCGCCAGCGCGAGCGCCTCGGCAGGCCGTATCTCGCCCGCGGCGAGGGGCCGGTCCCGCGTGCGCTCGACGTGGCGGTCGAACTCGCGGTCGAAGAAATCGTTTACCGCGCAACCGGCCGAGCGCATGAGCAGCGTGCCCACGCAGAACACCGCCAGGATCGCGGTGCTCGGCGCGCCGCGCGAGGCGAGCCACAGCGCCCACAGCGTCGGCCAGAGCAGCAGCAGCGTGCCGATCGGCTTGTCGAGGCGCAGCAGACGCTCGTAGGCGTCGAAGCGCTGCTCGATCGCGGCCCAGGCCATGCGCGAGTCTAGACCTTGCCGAAGTCGGCGCGCACGCCGAGCCAGCGGTCGATATGGCGACGCGCCAGCGCCTCGTCCGCGGCGAGCAGCTCGTCGGCCGCAGCGCGTGCCGCCTCGAGCAGGGGCTCGTCGCCGACGGGGTCGGCAAAGCGCAGCAGGGGCGCCCCGCTCTGCGCCACGCCGAGCAGTTCCCCCGGCCCGCGCAGGGCGAGGTCGTGCTCCGCGATGGCGAAGCCGTCGGCATTCTCGTAGATCACCTTGAGCCGCGCGCGCGCCGCCTCGGACAGCGGTTCCTGGAACAGCAGGATGCAATCGCTCGCGCGCGCGCCGCGGCCGATGCGCCCGCGCAGCTGGTGCAGCTGCGCCAGGCCGAAGCGCTCGGCATGCTCGATGACCATGAGCGAGGCATTGGGCACGTCCACGCCCACTTCGATCACCGTGGTGCACACGAGGAGCTGCGTTGCGCCGCTGGCGAACGCCTGCATCGCCGCCGCCTTGTCTGCCGCGGGCAATCGCCCGTGGATCAGGCCCACGCGCAGTTCCGGCAGTTCCCGGCGCAGCTCTTCGTAGGCATCGAGCGCCGCCTGCAGGTCGCGATCCTTCGATTCCTCGATCACCGGGCACACCCAGTACGCCTGCTGGCCGTCGGCGCACGCGGCGCGGATGCGCTCGAGCACTTCGGCGCGCCGCGTCGCGGCGACCAGACGCGTGGTCACGGGCCTTCGCCCCGGCGGCAGCTCGTCGATCACCGATACGTCGAGATCCGCGTAGTAGCTCATGGAGAGCGTCCGCGGGATCGGCGTCGCGCTCATCATCAGCTGATGCGCCGCTGCCTGCTCGCTCTTCCTGCGCAGCTGCAGGCGCTGCTTGACGCCGAAGCGGTGCTGCTCGTCGACGATGGCCAGCGCGAGGCGCGCGAACTCGACCCCCTCCTGGAACAAGGCCTGCGTGCCGATGGCGACGCTCGCCGCGCCGCTGGCGATCGACTTGCGCGCGCTCCTGCGCTCGGCGGCCGGCAGGCCCCCGTGCAGCCACGCGATCGCCACGCCGAGCGGCCCGAGCCAGGCGGAAAACTTGGCGAAGTGCTGTTCGGCGAGGATCTCGGTGGGCGCCATCACCGCCGCCTGCCAGCCGGCGTCCACCGCGGCCAGGCAGGCGATGGCGGCGACGATGGTCTTGCCGCTGCCGACATCGCCCTGCAGCAGACGTTGCATCGGATGCGGTTGCGCCAGGTCGCGCAGCAGCTCGGCCATGACGCGGCTCTGCGCCCGCGTCAGCCGGAACGGCAGACGGCCGAGAAAGCGCTTGAGCAACGGGCCGCTCGCGGGCAGCGCCGGCGCGGTGCGCTCCCTGCGTTTGCGCCGCGCGAGCCGTAACTGCAGTTGCTGGGCAAGCAGCTCGTCGAACTTCACGCGCCGCCACGCCGCGGCGGTGTCGGCGCCGGGGGCCGGCTGATGCAGCAGGCGCACGCTCGCCTCGAGCGGCGCGAGGCCCAGGCGCGCGCGCAGCGCCGACGGCAGAATCTCCTCGATCGGCTCCGCGGCCAGCGCCTCGAGCACCAGTTTGCGCAACACCGCCTGGCCGAGTCCGGCGGTCGTCGGGTACACCGGGGTCAGCGCGTCGGCGAGCGGCTCGTCGGGCGCCACGATGCGGTAGCGGGGATGCACGATCTCGGCGCCGAACCAGCCCGGGCGCACCTCGCCATAGGCGCGCACGTGCTCGCCTTCCCGCGCGGCGCGCTCGAACTGCTTCACCTGGCTGCCGTAGAAGTTGAGGAAGCGCAGCACGAGGCCGTCCGCGTGCACCACCAGCTGGCGCTTGGGACGAAAGGCGATCTCCGCGCGGCGCACTGGCGCCTGCACCAGCTGCGGCACGCCGGGCATCGCCGCATCGGGCGCGGTAAGCCGCGTCTCATCCTCGTACCGCAGCGGCAGGTGGTACAGCAGATCGTGGCGCGAGCGGATTCCGAGCTTGGCGAGCTTGCTCGCCGTGGCGGGCGGCAGCGCGCGGCTCAACCGGCGTGCAGGATGGCGTCGATCTCGACCAGCGCGCCGCGCGGCAGGCTCGCCACGCCGACGGCGGCGCGCGCCGGGTAGGGCTGCGGCACGAATTGCGCCATCACCTCGTTGACCTTGGCGAAATGCGCGAGATCGGTGAGGTACACGGTCATGCGCACGGCGTGGCCGAGCCCGAGACCGGCGGCCTGCGCCACGGCGGCGAGGTTGGCGAATACGCGATGGATCTGCGCATCGATGCCCTCGGCGAGCTGCATGGTGGCGGGGTCGAAGCCGATCTGGCCGGAGAGGTACACGGTGTCGCCGGCACGCACGGCCTGGGAGTAGGCGCCGATGGCGGCAGGCGCATCGGCGGTCTGGATCGCGGTTTTCATGGCGGCAGCAGGCCTTAGAATGGTCCGGGCCATCTTAGCCGAAATGACGACTCCGCTCATCGCCAACCTGGAGAAGCTGCTCGGCACGCCGCGAGACGGAGCGCTGCTGCGTTTCTCGATCGGCAGCGAGTACCTGAAGTCGGGCGGCATCGAGCGCGGTATCGAGCACCTGCGCGAGGCCGTGCGGCGCGACCCCCGGTACTCCGCGGCGTGGAAGGCGCTGGGCCGCGCGCTTGCCGACGCGGGCCGCACGGACGAGGCGCGTGCGGCCTACGCCCGCGGCATCGAGGCTGCCCGCGCCAAGGGCGACCGCCAGGCGGAAAAGGAGATGACCGTGTTCGCGCGCCGCCTGGACCGCGCCCGCGGCGCCTAGGCGCGCACGAGCAGCGCGCCGGTCGCCTCGGCCAGCGTGCGCGCATGCAGGACCTGGACGCCGCCGGGCCTCACACGTGCCAGGTGCGCCTGCAGCAGCTCGGCGTCGTTGGCGTCGTCCTCAACCATGAGAACGCACAGCGGCGCGGGGCACGCACCGTCGGCCTCGCGCTTGAGCGTCGCTCTCATCGCGCCGCCGCCACGCGCTCCAGTGCCTCGGGTAGTTGCTCGGCGAAGTCTTCCTTTGACACCACCGCATCGATGCCCGCGCGCTCTGCCTCTGCCCGGAGCTCGGGGGTGGGGAAGAGCGCCAGCGCGATGACCGCGAGCGAAGGATTGCTCCGCTTTATGCGACGCGCCAGGTCCAGCCCAGCAAGGCCCAGGTCGACGAGCACCACGTCGCCCACGGCGTAGGCATACCCCGGCAGGCGCTCGATGAAGCGCTTGGCCGCACCGGCAAAGCCGGGATTGCCGTCGAGGACGATGATGCGGGCGGGCGGGGCGCTCGATGCCATGGCGTGAACTGTAGTGACATGCGTCCACGGCCGTAATCGGGCCCTTCCCTAAGCTGCGTAGGGGAATCCCCGGTAGCGCCCGATCCCTTGTAAAGTTTCACGTTTCCGGCGGTACCAGGCCGGCGCGCATCGCGTAGCGCACCAGTCCGGCGACGTCGCGGATCCCAAGGCGCTCCATGATCTGCGCACGGTGCGTCTCGACCGTCTTCACCGAAAGGTTCAGCTCGAAGGCGATCTCCTTCGTGCTGCGCCCCTCGGCGATGCGCTTGAGGACCTCGCGCTGGCGCGGCGTGAGTGGCTCCGGCCCGGTGCTCGCGCCCACACGCTGCACGTAGCCGTCGACCACCTGCCGAGAGATCGCCGGGCTAAGGTAGGTCTCGCCACGCATCACGCACTTCAGTGCAAGCTCCAGCTCGGAGGTCGCCGAGTCCTTGATGAGATACGCTGCCGCGCCGGCGCGCAGCGCGAGCAGAACGTACTCCTCGCTGGTGTGCATCGACAGGATGATGACCTTCACCCCCGGCAGGCGCTCGCGCAGGCGCGCGGCCGCCTCCAGGCCGTTCATGCCCTTCATGGCGATGTCCATCAGCACTACGTCGGGCCGCTCGCGCTCGGCGGCGGCGAGCGCCTCGGCACCGTCCCCGGCTTCGGCGACCACCTCGACGTCGGGCAGGTCCTGAAGCAGCGAGCGCATGCCCGCGCGCACCAGGGCATGATCGTCGACCAGCAGGACGCGCAACGCCGCCATTCAGTCCGCCGCCACGGGGAACGAAGCCACTACCACCGTGCCCTGGCCGGGCGCCGAGTGAATCTGGAACGAGCCGCCGGCGAGCGCCACGCGCTCTTCCATGCTGACTACGCCCAGGCTCGCACCCGCCGCAGCGCGCTTTTGCGCCGCCGCAACGTCGAAGCCCGAGCCGTCGTCGCGCACCGAGAGCGCCAGCCGCTCGCCCGCCACGAACAGGCGTAGCCACACATTGGCCGCCTTCGAGTGCCGCACGATATTGTTGATGGCTTCCTGCGCCACGCGGAAGCACGCGGTCTCGATGTCCGCGGAAATCTTCAGCGGCACTTCCTGGATCTCGAAGTGCGGCGCCAGGCCGCCGAGCTTCGCCTGCCGGTCGAGGTGCGAGCGCAGCGCGGCGGCGAGGCCGAGATCGTCGAGCTGCAGGGGCCGCAGATTGACCGAGAGCTGGCGCACGCGCTCGATCGTGTGGCGCGTGGTCTCCAGCGCCTCGCCCATGCGCGCCTCGAAGGCCGCGCTGTCGCGCCCGCGCGCCAGCGACTCCAGATTGAGCTTGAGGGCCGTGAGGCCCTGGCCGATGTCGTCGTGCAGCTCGCGCGCCATATGCCGGCGTTCGGCTTCCTGCACCTCGAGCAGGCGACGCGACAGCCGCTGCAAGCGCTCGCGGGCGGCGCCGAGCGCGTCCATGACGCGTTTCAGCTCGGTGACGTCGCGGCCCACCGACTGGATCTCTGCGAGGGCGCCGTCGGCGTCGAATATGCCGCGCGCCGCCCAGTGCATCCAGCGCTGGGCACCGTCTGCGTCCCGCACCAGCGCATCGCGCTCGTAGGTCGGCGTGGCCGGCGCGATTCCCGCCAGGAAGCGCTGCGCATTTGCGCGCTCCTCCGGCAGCAGGTGCTCGAGCAGGCTCTTGCCGAGCACCTGCTCCTGCGTGCGCCCGAAGTAGCGGCAATAGGCACCATTCACAAATGTTACCGTCAGGTCCGGCAGTATGCGGATGATGAGCTCGGACTGGGCTTCGACGACGGCGCGGTAGCGCCGCTCGGAAAGCTCGAGCGCCTGCTGCGTCACCCGATGCTCGCGGCGCTGCCGGTACTCCTCCACCGTGCGCGCTACGGCTGGCCCAAGCCGGTTCAGCTTGCCCTTCAGCACGAAATCGCTGGCGCCCGCGCGCAGCGCCTCGACGGCGCGTTCCTCACCGAGCTCTCCGGAAACCAGGATGAACGGCTGCAGGGCATCGGCCGCGCGCACCCGTGCCAGCGCGTCGAGTCCGGTGCAGTCGGGCAGGCTGTAGTCGGCGAGCACGACATCGTAGCGCCCCGCCGCATACAGGCGCTCGAAATCTGCGCGCCCGTGTGCCACGTCGGCGGCGCAGTCGAGCCCCGCGGCGGCGAGCGCCGCCAGCGCCAGCTCGGCATCCGCCGGCGAATCCTCGAGCAGCAGCACGCGCACTCGCGCCATGCGCTCAGTTGCGCGCCGCCGCTGGCGGCGGCTCGTTGACCAGCATGCAGAACAATCCGAGGTCGCGCTGCGCCTGGGCGTACAGGAGGTAGGTGGTCATGGCCACGAACGGAAGGACGAGCACGCCGACAAGCAGCGCGAGCTCTCCGTGGATGTTGCGCGACCGCAGCCGGTATGTCATTGCGCCGACCTACCTCCTGCTATTGAGCGCAGCACGCTCCTCCGCTGCGATTGTCGCCTGCAAAATCGGCGCCCGCGCGGGACAAAAACCGGGCCCGCCGGCGGCGGCGGGCGGGCCTCTGGAGTCCGTGGTGGAGTGGAAGGGGATCGAACCCTCGACCTTCGCATTGCGAACGCGACGCTCTCCCAGCTGAGCTACCACCCCGTGGGAAGTCGCGGATTTTACAGCAGATCCGGTC
>CAZAEG010000150.1:0-3510 GCA_964484035.1 uncultured Enterobacteriaceae bacterium
TAGGTATCGCCGCGCACCACGCAGCCGATCGCCGCCAGGCAGTCGAACTTTCCGCTCTGCGCCATCCACTGCAGAGCGAGCGGGATCTCGAGCGCGCCGGGCACCTGCTCGACGGTGAGCTCCTTCACGCCGAGCTTCGCCGCCTCGTCGCGCGCGCGCTGCAGGAGCTTGCCGCTGAGCGCGTCGTTGAAGCGGCTCGCCACGATGCCGAGGCGCACGGCGCTAGCCCCTCGGCGACTCGACGTAGCCGGTGACCTCCAGGCCGAAGCCCGTCATGCTCGGCATCTTGCGCGGCACCGCCATGAGGCGCATGCGGCCCACGCCCAGAGCGCGCAGGATCTGCGCGCCGATGCCGTAGGTGCGCAGCTCCATGCTGCGGCCCTGGCGCGCGGGCCGGGTTTGCGCGAGCCGCGCGTCGAGCGCGTCCGAAGCCTGGTTGCAGTTGAGCAGCACCACGACGCCGGTGCCGGCCTGCGCGATCGCGGTCAGCGCCTCGCCCACGCCCCAGGTGTGCGTGCCGGGACCCGCGTCGAGCAGGTCCACCACCGAAAGCGGCTCGTGCACGCGCACCAGCGTCTCGGCGTCCGCGGCCGGCTTGCCCGCCACCAGCGCGAGATGCGTGCAGCGCGTCGGCACGTCGTGGAAGGTGACGAGGTGAAAGCGCCCCCACGCGGTGTCGATGTCGCGCGCGAGGCCGCGCTCGACGAGCGACTCGTGCCGGCTGCGGTAGTCGATCAGGTCGGCGATGGTGCCGATGCGCAGGCCGTGCCCGGCGCAGAACTCGAGCAGGTCCGGCAGGCGCGCCATGGTGCCGTCGTCCTTCATCACCTCGCACAGCACCGCCGCGGGCGCGAGCCCCGCCAGGCGCGCCAGATCGCAGCAGGCTTCGGTGTGGCCGGCGCGCACCAGCACGCCGCCGTCCTGCGCGATGAGGGGAAACACGTGTCCGGGCTGCACGATGTCCTCGGCCCGCGCGTTCGGCGCGGCGGCGACCTTGATGGTGAGCGCGCGATCGGCCGCGGAGATGCCGGTGGCGATGCCCTCGGCGGCTTCGATCGAGACGGTGAAATTGGTGCCGTGGCGCGAGCGGTTCTGCTCCACCATCGGCCGCAGGCCGAGGCGCAGCGCGTGCGCCTCGGTGATCGGCATGCAGATAAGGCCCCGGCCGTGCCGCGCGAGGAAGTTGATCTTCTCCGGCGTGACGAACTCGGCCGCGAACACGAGGTCGCCCTCGTTCTCGCGGTCCTCGTCGTCCACCAGGACGACCATCTTGCCGGCGCGTAGCTCCGCGACGATGTCGGCGACCGGGCTGATGGCGGTCAATTCCCTGCGCATGGGGCATTATGAAACAAAAACGGGGCCGACTGGCCCCGTTAATAAATGGGGTCTGTCCCCATTTATTCTTCGCCGCCCTCTTCCGCGGCGGCGCCGCCGACCTTCTCGCGGATGCGCGCCGACTTGCCCGAGCGCTGGCGCAGGTAGTAAAGCTTCGCGCGCCGCACCTCGCCCTTCCTTTTCACCTCGATCGAGGCGATGAGCGGCGAGTAGGTCTGGAAGGTGCGCTCCACGCCCTCGCCGGAGCTGATCTTCCTCACGGTGAACGAGGAGCCGATGCCGCGCTTCTTCTTCGCGATCACCACGCCCTCGAAGGCCTGGGCGCGCTTTCTCTCGCCCTCGACCACGGTGACGTTCACCACCACGGTATCGCCGGGAGAGAAGTCGGGAATGCTCTTCGCCAGCCGCTTGATCTCTTCCTGCTCGAGCTTCTCAATCAGGTTCATTTTTCGCTCCGCTCACTCGTCTCCCGCCTGAATTCCTCAAGCAGGTCCTGTTCCGCGCCGCTCAGGCGCCGCGCCGCGATCAGCTCCGGGCGCCGCAGCCACGTGCGTCCCAGCGCCTGCTTCAGTCGCCAGCGCCGGATCTGCTCATGGTGCCCCGAGAGCAGCACCTCCGGCACCCTTTCGCCCGCGTACGCCTCGGGCCGGGTGTACTGCGGGCAGTCGAGCAACCCGGCGGCGAACGACTCCTCGGCCGCCGACTGCCCGTCGCCCAGCGCCCCGGGCAACTGCCTGACCACGGCGTCGATCACCGCCATCGCCGCCAGCTCGCCGCCCGAGAGCACGAAGTCCCCGAGCGAGAGCTCCTCGTCCACGCGGCGCCCGACGAGCCGCTCGTCCACGCCTTCGTACCGGCCGCAGAGCAGCGTCACCGCCGTTCGCGCCGCGAGCTCCATCACTTTCGCGTGATCGAGCCGCTTGCCCTGCGGCGTGAGGTAGATCACCGCGCCCCCGCCCGCCGCCTTTGCCGCATCCAGCGCCTTTTCCAGCGGCTCGGCCAGCATCACCATGCCGGGGCCGCCGCCGTAAGGCCGGTCGTCCACCGTGCGGTAGTTGTCGCTGGTGAAATCGCGCGGATTCCACGTCGCCAGCCGCCACAGCCCCGCTTCCAGCGCCTTTCTCGGGATGCCGCTCGCCGTGACGGCGGCGAACATCTCCGGGAACAGCGTCACCACGTCGAAGCGGATCACCAGTCCGCTTCCCATTCCACCTCGATGCGCCCCGCGTCGAGGTCCACCGCCTTCACCACCGCCGCGACCCACGGCACGAGCCGCACCCGGTCACCGGCCAGCTCCATCACGTCCTGCGGCCCGTTGGTGAGCCATAGCCGCACCACGCCGAGCTTCGATCCTGCGCCGTTCACCACCTCCAGGCCGACCAGGTCGGCGAGGTAGTAGCGCCCGTCGTCCTGGTCCGGCAGCGCGCCGCGTGCCACCAGGATCTTCGTGCCTTTCAGCGCCAGCGCCTGCTCGCGGGTCTCGAGCCCCGCGACCTTCGCGACCACGGTTGCGCTGTGCACCTTCGCCTCTTCGACCCGGCACGCCTTGCCGCCGAGCCACCACTCTTTCGCCGCCACGAGGGCCTCGGCTACGCCTTTTTGCGGCGCCACCTTGATCCAGCCGCGCACGCCGTAGGAGCCGGCGATGCGGCCCAACTCGATCAGCTCAGGCGGCCTTCTTGCCAAACTGCTTAACTAGCCGCTTCACCGTGGGCGAAAGCTGCGCGCCCTTGCCCTGCCAGTGCTTCAGCCGCTCCACGTTGACGCGCAGCGACTCGCGGCCCTCCGGCGCCTTCGGGTCGTAGAAGCCGACGCGCTCGATGAACTTGCCCTTGGCGGCGCGGCGCGAGTCCGCCACCACCAGGCTGAAAAAGGGACGCTTGTTCGCGCCGCCGCGCGCCAGTCGAATCACCACCATTTGGAAACCCCGTGAACCGCGAAAAGGCGCGGATTATACGGGAGAAATCAGCGCTTTGGAACGTCCACGGCGCCGCCGAGCTCGGCCACGCCCCGGCGCAGGCGCTCCATCGCCGGCGGGATCTCCTCCTGCGTGCCCCGCACGCCGAGCTCGATGTGCCGGCGCGTGCCGTCGGCGCCCATGCTGGGCAGGCTGAAGGCCTTCAGCCCCGGGTAGGTCCGGTTCAGCTCCTCCATCAGCGGGGCCACCGCGGACTC
>CAZAEG010000151.1:0-2782 GCA_964484035.1 uncultured Enterobacteriaceae bacterium
GCCGGCATCGATCTGGTGTGCGACGGCGAGCTCTACCGCTTCGACCTCGATCATCCCGAAACCAACGGCATGATCGAGTACTTCGTGCGGCCGCTCGCGGGCGTGCGCGGCGACATCGGCTTTGCCGAGTGGCTCGAGTACGCGAAGGCGGCGGGCATGCGCTTTCGCGCGCGCCCGCCGGGCGTGGTCGAGGGCCCGGTCGGCGCGGGCACGCTCAACCTGCCGATTGCCTGCGCGCGGGCGCGCGCGCTCACCCGGCGGCCGTTCAAGTTCACACTGACCGGCCCGCACATGCTGGCGAAGACGCTGCACGATCGCCATTACCGCGACCCGGCGAAGCTGGCGCACGCCATCGCCGCCGTGCTCGCCGAGCAGGTGAAGCGGCTGGACGCCGACGTGGTGCAGGTGGACGAAGCCAATCTCCCCGGGCATTCGGAGGAGTGGAAATGGGCCGCCGCTGCGATCAACAAGGTGCTCAAGGCGGTGCCGAAGAAGGCGAACGCCGCCGTGCATCTGTGCTTCGGCAACTATGGGGGGCAGACCATCCAGAAGGGCACCTGGGCGAAGCTGATGGACTACCTGAACGCGCTGCAGGCCGACCACGTGGTGATGGAGTGCGCCCATCGGCCGAGCGCGGAGCTCGCGGTCTTCAAGGACCTGCGCAAGGGGATCGGCTTCGGCCTGGGCGTGGTGGACATCAAGCGCACGGAGGTCGAGTCGGCCGACGAGATCGCGCGTGCCATCGAGCGCGCCGAGAAAATACTCGGGCGGGGGCGCGTGAGGTACGTGCACCCGGACTGCGGCTTCTGGATGCTCAAGCGCAACATGGCCGACGGCAAGATCCGCGCCCTGGTCCAAGGGCGCGACCTGTACGAAGGCCGGCGCTAGCTACACGCTTGCTTCCTCGTGGCGGCGCAGCGCCCCGCCCCAGTTCGTTTCCCAGTCATTGCCTACGAAATCGCGCACCGCGCCGTCGGCGAGGTAGAACCGGTTGGGAATCTGGAACATGGCGATGGAGAGGTTGCCTTCCGGCCCCGCCCAGGCCTCGTGGCGGCTGCCCGCCGGGCGCCACACGAAGTTGCCCGCCGTCACCGTGCCTTCGCCGCACACGAGCGTTCCCGAGAGCAGGTAGGTCTGCTCGATGAGCACGTGCTCGTGATCGGGCAGCTTCGCCCCCGGCGCCATCTTCAGCAGCACCGTCAGCAGCCCGGAATCGCGGTCGATCAGCAGCGTCTTCTGCTCGACGCCCGGGAACACGGTCTTCTCCCAGGGCAGCGCCCCGACCTCGACGAAGCGGCTGGCGAGCGGCGGGAGCGCGGCGTGGTGCTTGGCGGTGGGGGTCTTGCCGGGCATGGGAACCTCCGGAGGTCACAGGGACTGCAAGCGGAGATTACTACGCCTTGCGATGTTCGCCCACCCTCACGATCTTCATCGTATTGGTGCCGCCCGCCTTGCCGATCGGCTCACCGATGGTGAGCACGATGAGATCGCCGTCCTTCACCGCGCCGCTCTCGGCGAGCACCTTCTCGGCCTCTTCGAGCAGCTCCTCGCGGTCGTGGCCGACGTACTTCACCATCAGCGGATAGGTGTCGCGAAACAGCGCGCAGCGGTAGCGCGTCGAGGTCTGCGAGGTGAGCGCGTAGATCGGCACGCCGCAATTGAGCCGGCTCATCCACAGCGCGGTGGCGCCGGACTCGGTGAGCGCCGCGATCGCCTTCACCTTGAGATGAAACGCCGTGAACAGCGCCCCCATGGCGATCGACTGGTCGACGCGCGTGAACACGCGGTTCAGGAAATCCTGCTCCAGGCTGATCGACTGCGTCTGCTCGGCCTCGACGCAGATGCGATCCATGGCCTCGATCGTCTCCACGGGATAGCGCCCGCTCGCCGATTCGGCCGAGAGCATCACCGCGTCGGTGCCGTCGAGCACCGCATTGGCGACGTCGGACACCTCGGCGCGCGTCGGCACCGGGCTGGCGATCATCGACTCCATCATCTGCGTCGCCGTGATGGTGAGCTTGTTGTGCTCGCGCGCGAGCCGGATCATGCGCTTCTGCAGCGCCGGCACCGCCGCGTCGCCGACCTCCACCGCCAGGTCGCCGCGTGCCACCATGATGCCGTCGCAGGCGCCCATGATGCTCACCAGCGCGTCGTGCTTCACGGCTTCCGCGCGCTCGATCTTGGCGATCAGCATCGCCTTGCCGCCGGCCGCGCGCATCAACTCGCGCGCCATGTACATGTCGGCGCCCGACTTGGGAAACGACACCGCGAGGAAGTCCGCGTGGATCCTGACCGCCGTGCGGATGTCCTCCATGTCCTTGGCGGTGAGCGCGGCGGCCGTCAGCCCGCCGCCCTGGCGGTTGATGCCCTTGTTGTCCGAAAGCACGCCGCCGTGGCGCACGCGGGTATGCACCTCCTCGCCGCGCACCACCGTGACCTCGAGCACGATCTTGCCGTCGTCCAGCAGGAGCACCGCGCCTTCCTCGACGTCGCGCGGCAGCTCCTTGTAGTCCAGGCCGACGCGTTCCGCGTCGCCTTGCTCGCAGGTCGCGTCGAGGATGAAGCGCGCGCCCTTTTCCAGCGTGACCTTGCCGTCCTTGAACTTGCCGATGCGGATCTTCGGCCCCTGCAGGTCGCACATGATGGCCACGGTGCGCCCGGTCTTGCGGCCGATGTCCCGCACCAGCTCGGCGCGCTTTTCGTGGTCGGCGGCGGTGCCGTGCGAGAAATTGAGCCGCACCACGTCGACGCCCGCGCGCAGCATGCGCTCGAGCACCGCGGG
>CAZAEG010000152.1:0-13976 GCA_964484035.1 uncultured Enterobacteriaceae bacterium
AACAGTGCCGACGCCGACCTCGGAGACCAGCTTCACCGAGACGCCGCCCGTCGGGTTAACGTTCTTCATGTCGAAGATCAGCTGCGCGAGGTCCTCGATCGAATAGATGTCGTGGTGCGGCGGCGGCGAGATCAGCCCGACGCCCGGCGTCGAATGCCGCACCTTGGCGATGATGGCGTCGACCTTGTGGCCGGGCAATTGGCCGCCTTCGCCGGGCTTGGCGCCCTGCGCCATCTTGATCTGCATCATGTCGGACTTGACGAGATATTCCGCCGTGACGCCGAAGCGGCCCGACGCCACCTGCTTGATCGCCGAGCGCATGCTGTCGCCGTTCGGCAGCGGCTTGAAGCGGTCGGCTTCCTCGCCGCCTTCGCCGGTATTGGACTTGCCGCCGATCCGGTTCATGGCAATGGCGAGCGTCGTGTGCGCTTCGCGCGAGATAGAACCGAAGGACATGGCGCCGGTCGCGAAGCGGCGCACGATCTTCTCAGCCGGCTCGACTTCCTCGATCGGCACGGGCTGCGCTTCGGCGAAGCGGAATTCGAACAGGCCGCGCAGCGTCAAATGGCGCCGCGACTGGTCGTTGATCAGCTCGGCGTATTCGCGGTAGGTCTTGGCCGAATTCTGCCGCGTCGCGTGCTGCAGCTTGGCGATCGCGTCGGGGGTCCACATATGCTCTTCGCCGCGCACGCGCCAGGCGTACTCGCCGCCCGCGTCGAGTGCGCGCGCGAGCAGCGGGTCGTCCGGGTCGAAGGCCGCCCGATGCACGCGAATCGCCTCTTCGGCGACCTCGGTGAGGCCGATGCCCTCGATCGCCGAGCTCGTGCCGGTGAAATAGCGCTCGACGAGATCGCGTTTCAGGCCGACGGCCTCGAAGATCTGCGCTCCCGTGTAGGACATGTAGGTCGAGATGCCCATCTTGGACATCACCTTCTTCAGGCCCTTGCCGACCGCCTTGACGTAGTTCTTGATCGCCTTGGAGCCGGCCGCGCTATCGCCCGGATGCATCGCCAGGACGGTCTCCAGGGCGAGGTAGGGGTGCACGGCTTCCGCGCCGTAGGCGCCGAGCAGCGCGAACTGGTGCACCTCGCGCGCCGAGCCCGTTTCCACCACCAGCCCGGCGCTGGTGCGCAGGCCCCGGGCCACCAGATGCTGGTGAATCGCCGAGAGCGCGAGCAGCGCGGGGATCGGCACGCGCCCGGCGTCGACCAGCCGGTCCGAGACGACGATGATCGAGTAGCCCGAGCGCACGGCGTCCTCGGCTTGCGCGCAAAGCGACGCCAGCCGCGCCTCGATCGCGGTCGCACCCCAGGCGGCAGGGTAGGTCAGGTCGAGTTCGAGCGCGCGGAACTTGCCGCTGGTGTAGCGCTCGATGTGGCGGATCTTCTCCATCTCGTAGAAATCGAGCACCGGCTGCGACACTTCGAGCCTGAGCGGCGGGTTCTGCTCGTCGATGCCGAGCAGGTTCGGCTTTGGGCCGATGAAGCTGACGAGCGACGTCACCAGCTCCTCGCGAATCGGGTCGATCGCCGGATTGGTCACCTGCGCAAAGAGCTGCTGGAAGTAGTGGTACAGCGTCTTGTCCTTCTTCGACAGCACCGCGAGCGCCGCGTCGTTGCCCATCGAGCCGACCGGCTCCTCGCCGGCCTGCGCCATGGGCGCGATCTGGAACTTGAGGTCTTCCTGCGTGTAGCCGAACGCCTGCTGCCGGTCGAGCAGCCGCACCGCGGACTTGAGCGGCGGCGTCTTCTCGCTTTCCACCTCGTCGAGCTTCACGCGGATGCGCTCGATCCATTCGGCGTAGGGCCGGGCGCCGGCGAGCGATTCCTTCAGTTCCGCGTCGTCGATGATGCGGCCTTTCTCCAGATCGACGAGAAACATCTTGCCGGGCTGCAGGCGCCACTTCTTGACGATGCGCTCCTCGGCGACCGGCAGGCAGCCGCACTCGGAGCCCATGATCACGAGATTGTCGTCGGTGACGATGTAGCGCGAGGGCCGCAGGCCGTTTCTGTCCAGAGTCGCGCCGATCAGCCGCCCGTCGGTGAATGCGATCGAGGCGGGCCCGTCCCAGGGCTCCATCATGGCCGCGTGGTACTCGTAGAACGCGCGCCGCGCCGGATCCATCAGCGTGTGGTTCTCCCACGCCTCCGGGATCATCATCATCATCGCGTGCGCCACCGAATAGCCGCCCATGACGAGCAGCTCGAGCGCGTTGTCGAAGGAGGCCGAGTCCGACTGGCCGTCGTAGATCAGCGGCCACAGCTTTTCCAGGTCCTTGCCCAGGATCGGCGAGGAGATCGCCCCCTGGCGCGCGCGGATCCAGTTCTGGTTGCCGCGCACGGTGTTGATCTCGCCGTTGTGGCAGATCATGCGGAACGGATGGGCGAGATCCCAGGAAGGGAAGGTATTGGTCGAAAAGCGCTGGTGCACCAGCGCGAGCGCCGATTCGACCCGCGCGTCCTTCAGATCGAGGTAGTACTCGCCCACCTGGTAGGCGAGGAGCATCCCCTTGTAGCACACGGTGCGCGCCGACATCGAGGGCACGTAGAACTCCCGCCCATGCTCGAGCTTGAGCGCGCGGATCGCGTGGCCGGAGCTCTTGCGGATGATGTAGAGCTTGCGCTCCAGCGCGTCGGTCACGGTGATGCCGCGCCCGCGGCCGATGAACACCTGCCGAATCACCGGTTCGAGCTTTTTCGCCGGCTCGGCCAGATCGGCATTGTCGACCGGCACGTCGCGCCAGCCGAGCAGGTGCTGGCCTTCTTCCTTGATGGCGCGCTCGATCTCGTACTCGCAGGCGAGGCGGGACGCGGGATCGCGCGGCATGAACACCATGCCGACGCCATACTGTCCGGCGGGCGGCAGCTTCACGCCCTGCTTGGCCATGACTTCCCGGTAGAACCGGTCGGGCATCTGAATGAGGATGCCTGCGCCGTCCGAGAGCTTCGGATCCCAGCCGACCGCGCCGCGGTGAGTCAGGTTCTTCAGCACCGTGAGGCCCTGCTCGACAATCGTGTGCGACTTCTTGCCTTTGATATGGGCGACGAATCCCACGCCGCAGGCATCGTGCTCGTGCCGCGGGTCGTACAGGCCTTGCGCGTCGATCCTGAATTGCGCGTCCACGGTTAACCCTCTGATCAGGAAATCATTTCTCGCCGTTTCGCCGCTCTGCACAATTTCCGCGGCCGAACGAGGAAATATACCTGCAGCGCCCTGCGCCAACAAGGGTTTCGGACGGAGGCCGCTCTACTGCGCTGCAGTGGCCGGCGCGCCCTCGACGCTTGCCGCAATGGCCTCACGCACCACCCGCTCGTCGATGTCGTCACGCAGGATAGCGCGGCCCACCTTCTGCAGCACGACGTAGCGGGCGCGGCCGCCGGCGGCTTTCTTGTCGCCCGCCATCAGCTCGAGGTAGCGCTCCGGTGCCAGCGCCGGCCCTGCCGCGGGCAGTCCCGCCGCGCGTATCAGGCGGCACACGCGCTCGCCGTCGGCCGCAGGCAGGAGGCCCGCGCGCGCCGACAGCTCGACCGCCATCACCATGCCGGCCGCCACCGCCTCGCCGTGCAGCCAGACGCCGTAGCCTGCGCCGAGCTCGATGGCGTGGCCGAACGTATGGCCGAAATTGAGCAACGCACGCGCCCCGATCTCGCGCTCGTCGGCCGCCACCACGCTCGCCTTCAATTCGCAGGACCGCCGCACCACGTGCGTGAGCGCCGCCGCCTCGCGCGCGAGCAGCCGTTCCATGTTGCTCTCCAGCCAGGCGAAGAGCGCCGCATCCAGCGCGCAGCCATGCTTGATCACCTCCGCCAGGCCCGCGCGCAGCTCGCGCTCGGGCAGTGTCGCGAGCGTGCCGACGTCGGCAATCACCGCCGCCGGCTGATGGAAGGCGCCGATCATGTTCTTGCCGCGCGGGTGGTTCACCGCGGTCTTGCCGCCCACGGCGGAATCGACCTGGGCGAGCAGTGTGGTCGGCACCTGGAGGAACGGGATGCCGCGCTGGTACACCGCGGCGGCGAATCCGGCGAGGTCGCCGACCACGCCGCCACCCAGGGCGACGAGCAGGCCGTCGCGTCCCACGCGCGCCGCGAGCAGGGCGTCGAACACACGTTCCAGCCCGGCCCAGCTCTTCGCCTGCTCGCCGTCCTCGACCAGAATCTCGACCGCGGGCGACGCCCCGGCGCGCGCGAGCGCCGCCTGCACCCGATCGAGGTACAGTCCGGCAACCACCGGGTTGGTGACGACGGCGATGCGCCCGGCGCGCAGGTGCGGGCGATACAACGTGTCTGCGTCGATCGCACCCGCGCCGATGTGCACAGGATAGGCGCGCGCTTCGAGCGCTATGCGGACAGTTTCCATTCTTCCTTGAGGCGGGCGAGCAGCTGGCGCGCCAGGTTCTGCACGCTCTGCCGTCCCGTATCGACGACAATATCGGCAATCTCGCGGTACAAGGGGTCGCGTACCGCGTACAGCTCCTGCAGCCGCGCCTGCGGATCGGCGGTCGCCAGCAACGGCCGGTTCCTGTCCTGGCGCACGCGCTCGTAGAGCGCCGGCGGCGGCGCGTGCAGGTAGATCACCGTGCCGCGCGCGGCGAGGTGGCGGCGATTGGCCTCGTCCAGCACCGCACCGCCCCCCGTGGCCAGCACCACGTCTTCGCGCGCGGTGAGCTCGGCGATCACCGTGGCCTCGCGCTGGCGAAAGCCGGCCTCGCCCTCGATCTCGAAGATCACCGGCACCTTCACGCCGCAGCGGCGTTCGATCTCGAGGTCGCTGTCGAGGAACTCACGCTTCAGCCGGCGCGCCATCAGGCGACCCGCGGTGGTCTTGCCCGCGCCCATCAGGCCCACGAGGAATACGTTGCGTCTGCTCCGCATGCGCCTATTGTACGGACGCCACAAACAAAAACGGCCGGGCAAGCCCGGCCGCGTGTCCCAGAAGGAGACCTGGCAAACCCGTCAGCGCACCGTCACGCGCTCGTTGACGATGCGCGGCGTCACGAACACCAGCAATTCGGTCTTCTGTGACGTCGTGGTGTCGTTGCGGAACAGCCGGCCGATCACCGGCAGCTCGCCGAAGAAGGGCACCCGCGTGATGTCGGTGCGCTCGGTCTGCTCGAAGATGCCGCCGATCACCACCGTGCCGCCGTTTTCGACCAGCACCTCGGTCTTGACGTGCTTGGTGCTGATCTGCACGCCCGCCGGGGTGACCGCGCCCGGCGCGTCCTTGTTCACGTCGAGCGTCATGATGACGTTGCCGTCGGGGGTGATCTGCGGCTTCACCTTGAGGGCGAGGTTCGCCTTGCGGAAGGAAACGGCGGTGGCACCCGAGGAGGTCGCCTGCTGGTACGGGATCTCCGTGCCCTGCTCGATCAGCGCCTCCACCTGGTCCGCCGTCAGCACGCGCGGGCTGGAAATGATCTTGCCCTTGCCGTCGGCCTCCAGCGCCGAGATCTCGAGGTTGAGGAAGCGCGTGAGCGAGCTGTTGAACAGGATGAACGAGATCTGGCCCGGCTGGAACGAGTTCAGGCCGGCGGCGCGGAAGTTGGAGTTCAGGCCGGGGCCGTCGATCACCGGCGTACCCGCAACCACGCCCATGCCCTGGCCGGTATTGACCAGTTCGGCGCCGATATTGGGGCCGTTGATGCCCAGCCCCGGCTGACGCCCGGCAACGCCGCTCTCGAAATAGCCCATGCGCACGCCCAGGTTCTTGCTGAACGTGTCGCTCGCCTCGACGATGCGCGCCTCGATCATCACCTGGCGCACCGGGACGTCGATCTTCGCCAGGAGCTTGCGCACTTCTTCGAGCCGCGTCGGCGTGTCCTGCACGAAGAGCGTGTTGGTGCGCGAGTCGACCACGGCGCTGCCGCGCTTGGAAAGGATCGGCTGCGAGCGGTCGGAGAGCAGCTTCGCCACGTCAGCGGCCTTCTGATAGTTCATCTGGAAGGCCTCGGTACGCGTCTGCTCGAGGTCCTGGATCTGTTGCGTGGCCTCCAGCGCTAGCTTTTCCCGCGTCGCCAGCTCGTCGCGCGGCGCGATCCAGATGACGTTGCCGTTACGCCGACTGTCCAGACCCCGCGTCTGCAGGATGATATCCATCGCCTGGTCCCAGGGCACGTCCTTCAGCCGCAGCGTGATATTGCCGCCGACCGAATCGCTGGTGATGATGTTGAGGTCGGTGAAGTCCGCGAGCACGTTGAGCACCGCGCGCACCTCCACGTTCTGGAAGTTCAGCGACAGCTTCTCGCCCACGTACTGGCCCTTCTTCGGCGTCGCGTCCGGGAGGACCGGCTTCACCTCGACGACGAACTGCGTATCGGACTGGTAGGCGTTGTGGTCCCACTGCCCGCGCGGCTCGATCACCATGCGCACGTTCTCGCCCTGCTGGAACGTGCTGATGGTCTGCACCGGTGTGGCGAAATCCACGACGTCGAGTCGCCGGCGCAGATTGTCCGGCAAGGCCGTCTTCAGGAAATCGACGATGATGTTCTGCCCCTGCTGGCGGATGTCGATGCCGGTCGTCGTGTCCGACAGGTCCACGACCACGCGGCCTTCGCCGGTGCGCCCGCGCCGGAAATCGATGTCGCGGATGGCGTGCTTCGATTCGCCCCGTCCTTCGGCAAAGTGCGCCACCTTGTCCCCCGCGGGCACGGCCGCTGCAGCGAGCGTCACCACCACGCTGCGGCCGTCGAGCGCCACTTCATGCGCCACCGGGCGGCGCAGGTTCAGCACCAGGCGCGTCTTGTCCGGCGCTTGCACCAGATTCAGGGAGCGCAACTCGCCCTGCGCGATGTCCTGGCTGGAGCGGCCGAGCGCATTGACCGTGCCGGCGAAATCGAATGCGATGCGCGCCGGATTGGCGACGCTGAAGCTGGGCGGAGCGGCCTTCAGCGCCTCCTTGGTGGTGATGCGCAGCACCACCTTGCCGCCTTGCTGCGAGACATCGACCGCCTCGATGCTGTTGGCCTGAGCGAGGGCAATGCTCGTACCCGCGAGGCAAAGAACGAGCGCGCCCAAGACGGCGCGCACGACGTGGGTGATTGTCATTTCTTTACCTCCTGCAGTTGCAGCGCGCTCGCCCGCTCGATCCATTCCCCGCTGCCTTCCTGGATCAGCTCTTTCAGGCTGATCTGCACTTCGTCGATGCCGGTAATGACGCCGAAGTTCTGCCCCATGTAGTTGCCCTTGCGCACGCGGTACAGGTTGGGTCCCGCCTTGACCAGCCCGAACGTCTCCTGCCCCTGCGTGAGCGAGCCCACCATCTGGATAGACTCCAGCGGGAACGCCTCGAGCGGCTCCTTCGGCCGGTCGAGGTCCGGCTGCTTGCCGCTCGCCGCCGGTCCGGTCCCCGCCGCGACCGCGACCTCGATGCGGTCCGGGCGGAACGGGTCCACCTCGTTCTCCGCCTGGTAGGGCACCGGCTCGTAGGGTCGCACCTGCGGCAGCGGTTCCACCCGGCCGCGCAGGTCCTTGGTCATGTCGTTCAGCTCCTTCTTCAGGTCGCCGTACTGCTCGCCTTCGCAGCCGGCGAGCAGGGCGACGCACGCCAGGATCAGCAGGCGCTTCATCGACGCTTCGCCCCTTTGCGCGCCGTGGCCGCGGCCTTGCGCTGCGCGGCCACCTCTTCCTCGTCGAGATAGCGGAAGGTGCGCGCGGTGACGTCCATCACCAGGTTGCCGTCCTTCTGCGCCTGGATGGCCACGTCGTTCAGCGTGACGATGCGCGAGAGCTGCCCGACGTCGCTCGCGAACGCGCCCATGTCATGGTACACGCCGACCACTTTCACGGTGATCGGCAATTCCGCATAGAAGTCCCGCACGATCTCCTGGCCCGCAGGCTTGAACAGCTCGAACTGCAGGCCGCGGCCGAGGCCCGCCTGGTTGATGTCGACCAGCAGCGCGTCCATCTGCGACCGATTGGGCAGCTGCTTGAGCAGGGCACCGAACTGCGTGTCGATCTCCCTGAGCTGCTGCTTGTGCAGATCGAGGTTCACCGCCTGCTTCTTCTTGGCCACGTAATCGAGCTTGAACTTCGCCTCCGTGGCCTTGCCAGTCTCCAGTTCCTGCAGCTGGCCCTGCCACAGGCCGAAGTAGCCCAGCACCGGCAGGGCGGTCACGATCGCCACGAGCACCACCGCCTTGGGAATCGCGGACCACGTGCCCGGATCGCGCCAGTTGGTGGCCTTGAAGTCTTCCGCAATCCTCTTGAAGTCGATCGCCATGGCCATGGCCTATCCCTTCTTCGCCGGTGCCTTGGCGGCGTCCTTGGGCGCTTCCTTGAGCTGGACGCGCTTGAGCTGGAGATTCATGTTGAACTCGGCCAGACGCTTGCCGCCGACCTTGGCCGCCTTGATCTCGATCAGCTTCGGATCCGAGAGCCAGGGCGAGGACTCGACATTGCGCATCAGCGTGGACACGCGCGCATTGGATTGCGAGTAGCCCTGCACGTTGATCGAGAGCCCGCGCTGCCTGAGCTGGCGCAGATACACACCCTCGGGCATCTGCCGCACCAGCTGGTCCAGCAGGTGCACGGTCTGCGCGCGGTCGGCCTGCAGGGTCTCGATGATCTGCTTGCGCGCAAGGAGCGCCGCGATCTCGTCCTTCAGCTTCTTGATCTCCGCGATCTCCTTGTCCAGCTTCGCGATCTCGGACTTGAGAAACGCATTGCGCTGATCCTGCGTGTCGATCAGGCCGGCGACGTACAGGTAGCCCGCGCCGACGACCGCCGCGCCCAGGGCAGCCGTCAGCCCGGCGAGCACCGCGAAATGCTGGCGGCCGCGCTTGCGCCGCTCCTCGCGGTGCGGCAGCAGGTTGATGCGAACGTTCATGGGTCGAACCTGCGCATCGCCAGGCCGCAGGCGACGATCAGCGACGGCGCGTCCACCATCAGTCTCTTCATCTGGATGCGCGGCGACACCTGCATCGCGGCGAACGGATTGGCCACCATGGCCGGAACCTGCGTGCGCGTCTGCACGACCTCGTCCATGCCCGGGATGACCGCCGAGCCGCCGGCGAGCAGGATCTGATCGACGCTGTGGTACTGCGTCGAGGTGAAGAAGAACTGCAGCGCGCGCTGCACTTCCATGGACAGGTTCTCCATGAACGGCCGCAGCACCTCGGTTTCGAAGTCATCGGGCAGGCCGCCGGAGCGCTTGGCGCTCTCCGCCTCCTCGACGCTCATGCCGTAGCGGGCGACGATGTCCTGGGTGAGCTGATTGCCGCCAAAGGCCTGCTCGCGCGTGTACACGGACTGCTCATTGCGTATCACGCTCACGTTCATGACGTTGGCGCCAATGTCGACGATGGCGACGTTCAGGTCCTTGCCGGCGCCGGGGAGCTGGTTCACCACCAGACCGAGCGCGGTCTGCTGCGCGAAGGACTCGATGTCCATGACCGCCGCCTTCAGGCCCGCGGATTCCGCCACGGCGACGCGGTCTTCCACCTTTTCCTTGCGCGTGGCGGCAATCATCACTTCCTGCTCGTCGGGCGAGGTCGGCGAGGGCCCCACGACCTGGAAGTCGAGGTTGACCTCCTCGAGCGCGAACGGAATGTACTGGTTCGCTTCCGACTCCACCTGCACCTCGAGCTCGGTCTCGCGCAGGCTCGCCGGCACGATGATCTTCTTCGTGATCACGGCGCCCGTGGGCACAGCCATGGCGACGTGTTTCGAGCGCGTGCCCAGGCGCTTGTAGCCGCGCTTGACCGACTCGACCACCATCTCCAGGTTGCTGATGTTGCCGTCAACGGTGGCATCGCGCGGCAACGGCTCGATGACGTAGCGCTCGACGCGATAGGCGCCTTTGCCCGCATCCACGATCTCGAGCATCTTCACCGACGATGAGCTGATGTCCAGCCCGAACAACGGCGGCGCTTTCGGGCTGAAAATATCCAGTTGCATCGTTATTTCCCTTTTTGTATCGGCCCTTAGGCACGATACGTAGAATTTGCGTTAAATGCTAGCAACAACTCCCCCCTGTGTCTAGCGAATCCGTCACCTTCCGAGGGAGGGCTATAATGCCCCGGATTTCCACCCCGGTGCAACTGCGGCCGCACGAGTGCCGCGATGGCCGTCTAACCCTTGATGTGGCTTCGTTTTTTGACGTTTCCGCTGGCCCTGATCGGGGGCTTGCTGGTGGCCGCTCTGTGTGTGGCCGGACTGGTGGTCGCCCTTGCCTACCCCAACCTGCCCTCGCTCGACACGCTGACCGACTATCAGCCCAAGGTCCCGCTGCGCGTCTACACGGCCGAGGGCGAGCTGATCGGTGAATTCGGCGAAGAGCGCCGGGTTCTGGTCGACATCAAGGACGTGCCCCCGGCCCTGACCAACGCCATCATCGCCGCTGAAGACGAGCGTTTCTACCAGCATGCCGGCATCGACTACATCGGCGTGGCGCGCGCGGCTTACGCCAACCTGTTGACCGGCGGGCGGCGCCAGGGCGCGAGCACCATCACCATGCAGGTGGCGCGCAACTTCTTCCTGTCATCCGAAAAGACCCTCACGCGCAAGCTCTACGAGGTCCTGCTGGCGATAAAGATCGAGCGCAACCTCACCAAGGACCAGATTCTGGGTCTGTACGTGAATCAGATCTACCTCGGGCAGCGCGCCTACGGCTTCGCTTCGGCCGCGCATACGTACTTCGGCAAGCCGCTCGACAAGCTCACGCTCGCCGAGGCGGCGATGCTCGCCGCCCTGCCGAAAGCGCCCTCCAGCTACAACCCGGTCGCCAATCCGCAGCGCGCGAAGCAGCGCCAGCTGTACGTACTGCGGCGCATGCGCGAGCTGGGCTACGTCACGGTGGACGAGTTCGAGAGCGCAGCCGCCGCCCCCATCATCACGCGCAGGGTCGCGGAAACCTACGGGGTGCGCGCCGAATACGTGGCCGAGATGGTGCGGCAGGCGGTGTACGAGCAGTATCCCGACGACGCCTACAGTCGCGGCTTTCGCGTCTATACGACCCTGCGCAAGGCCGACCAGGAGGCGGCGGTCCAGGCGCTGCGCGACGGGCTGATGGAATACGACCGTCGACTCGGCTACCGCGGACCCGAGGCCTTTATCGAGCTGGCGGCGGACGCCGATGAGGCGGATTTCGAGGAAGCGCTTGCCGAGCGCGAGGACGACGACGAGCTACGCGTGGCGCTGGTGACCCAGGCGACGCAGCGCGAAGTCAAAGCGGTTCTGAGGACGGGTGAAGCCGTCAGCGTCACCGGCGATGGGCTGCGCTTTGCGGCACCGTCGCTGCAGCGGGTCGCGGCGCAGCGCCGCATCCGCCGCGGTGCGATCGTGCGCCTGCGCCAGCGCGATGCCGAGCGCTGGGAGATCGTGCAGCTGCCGGAGGCCGAAGGCGCCTTCATCGCCATGGACCCGGCCGACGGCGCGATTCGCGCGCTCGTGGGCGGGTTCCAGTATTACCGCAGCAAGTTCAATCACGCCACCCAGGCGTGGCGGCAGGCCGGCTCGGCATTCAAGCCCTTCATCTATTCGGCCGCGCTCGAGCGGGGCTTCACCGCGGCGACCGTAGTGCCCGACGAGCCGATCGCCATCGAGGCCGACGTCACCGGCAGCCAGCGCTGGGAGCCGAAGAATTTCGACGGCAGGTTCGAGGGGCCGATGCGGCTGCGCACGGCGCTGGTGAAGTCCAAGAACATGGTGTCGATTCGCGTGCTCGACGCCATCGGCGTCAAGTATGCCCAAGACTACATTACGCGCTTCGGTTTCGACTCCGAGCGCCACCCGCCCTACCTGACCATGGCGCTGGGCTCGGGCACCGTCACGCCCTGGCAGATGGCGCGCGCCTACGCGGTATTCGCCAACGGCGGCTACCTGGTGCAGCCGTATTTCATCCAGAAGATCGTCGACGATCGCGGCAATCCGCTGGGCGTGGCGCGCCCGCAGCGTGCAGGCGATGAATCGCTGCGCGTCATCGACACGCGCAATGCCTTCATCATGGACAGCCTGATGCAGGACGTCGCGCGCGTCGGCACCGCGGCGCGCACCGCGAGCCTCGGTCGCAAGGACGTCGCCGGCAAGACCGGCACCACGAACGAATTCATCGACGCCTGGTTTGCCGGCTATCTGCCGACACTGGTCGGCGTTTCATGGGTCGGCTACGACCAGCCGCGCTCGCTTGGCAGGAACCAGACCGGCGGCCTGGTGGCGCTGCCGATCTGGGTGGGCTACATGGAAAAAGTTCAGAAAGCGGTGCCGGAAATGCAGCGCATCGTTCCCGACGGCGTGGTGACCGCGGATACCTTCAGCCTGACCGTGGAGACGCTGGGCGAGCTGAAGCATCTGCCCGAGTATTTCTACCGAGAGTTCGTGCCGAAGGACGACACGCCGCCGTTTCCGCTGCTGCCCGTATTCGTGCCGCCGCCCGAGGAATCCGCGATCCCCGGATTGCCCGGCGCACCGGGCGCGGCGCCGCAGCCGGGCTCGACGCCGCCGCTGTTCCTGCCACCGCTCGTGCCGCAGCCGGCCCCGGCCGCGCCGCCGCCCTCGGGCTAGGCCGGCGCCAGTATCACCGGCGTCGCGCTCTGCGCCGACACCAGGCGCGACAGCGCCGCGTAGAGCTCGCTGCCATCGCGCGTATCGCGCCACGCGTTGTCGGCATGGCGGAAATGGAAACCGCCCGTTTTCGCCGCCACCCAGATTTCGCGCGCCGCGGTGTGCCGGTTGATGACGAACCTGGTGCCGTCGGCGAACTCGATCTCGAGCACGCCCGCGCCCTTGGTCTGCACGTCCACATCCAGCCCGACCTTGTCGATGGCGCGCTCGAGCGACGCCAGCGTGGCATCGGCAAGCGACTCGAACTCTGCGTCCGTCATGCGCGGGTTCCCTGATAACATGGCCATTTTAGCCGCCGCCGGATGCGTTCTCTCGCCCTTGTTGCCGCCGTCGTGCTGCTGGCCGCGGCATGCGGCCAGCGCGGGCCGCTCTACCTGCGCGACCAGCCGCCCCCTGGCGTAACCCCACCCGAGGCCGAGCCCTACCAGCCGGTGCCGTACCCCGCGGACGCCGAGCGCAGTTCCGAGAAGAAGTAGCACGTCATGGACTTCGCGTACCGCAACGGCGCGCTGTGCGTCGAACAGGTACCGCTCGAGGAGATCGCGCGGCGCTTCGGCACGCCCTGCTTCGTCTATTCGCGCGCGGCGATCGAGCGGCGATATCGCGCGTACGCGCAGGCGCTCGCAAAGCGCAAGTCGCTCGTCGCGTACTCCGTCAAAGCGAATTCCAATCTCGCGGTCCTCGCGCTGATGGCGCGCCTCGGCGCAGGCTTCGACATCGTCTCGGGGGGCGAGCTGGCGCGCGTGCTCGCCGCGGGCGGCGATCCGCGCCGGGTGCTGTTTTCGGGCATCGGCAAGAGCGAGGCAGAGATCGAACAGGCGCTGCGGGCGGGAATCCTGTGCCTGAACATCGAATCCGAGGCCGAGCTCGAGCGTGTCGATGCAGTCGCCGCGCGCCTCGGCAAGCGCGCGCCGATCGCGCTGCGCGTCAATCCGGAGATCGACGCGAAGACGCATCCCTATATTGCCACCGGCCTGCGCGAGAGCAAGTTCGGCGTGCCGATTGCCGACGCGGAGCGCTTGTACCAGGAGGCGGCGCGCCGCAAGCATATCGACCCGATCGGCATCGGATGCCACATCGGCTCGTTGCTGGCGGACCCGGCGCCCTGGATCGAGGCGGCTGAGCGCGTGATCGAGCTCGCGGACCGCGTGGAAAGGATGGGAATTTCTCTCGCGCATATCGACGTGGGCGGCGGTATTGGCATTCGGTATCGAGACGAGCCGGGGCGTTCCGTGGCCGAGTTCGTCACGGGCGCGCTGCGCGCGCTTGGCGCGCGCCGGCAACGCCTCATCGTCGATCCAGGCCGATCGATCGTCGGCAACGCCGGCGTCCTGTTGACCCGGGTGGAGTACGTCAAGCGCGGCCCGGAGCGGAGTTTCCTGGTAGTGGACGCCGCCATGAACGACCTCCTGCGACCCGCGC
>CAZAEG010000153.1:0-4231 GCA_964484035.1 uncultured Enterobacteriaceae bacterium
GAGCTTGCGCAGGATTCTCTGCACCTGGTTCTTCACCGTCAGCGGGCTTCTATCGAGGATGGCGCCGATCTCGCAATTGCTCTTGCCGCGGGACACCCATCCCAGGATCTCGCGCTCGCGCGCCGTGATCATGGCCGGCTCCTCGGCGGGCGTGGCCTCCTTGCCATTCACGCGCCCGTTGACTTCGGCACGCATCCAGGCGGAGTGCAGGGACGGCGTCAGCAGCCGCGCAAGGTACTCCTGCCGCGCGCCGATCGTTCCCGGGGCGCAGGCGAATGCATACAGGTGGGTGGTCCGCCCTTGCGCATCGTGGGCTCCGTGCACGAGGATCTGCGTCGCCCTGACGCGCGCGAGCTCCACGGCGAACGGACCCTTGGCATATGGCCCGTCGCGCGCATCGGCAATCACGGGGCGGAAGCCGCGCTCCTCCCAGGCCTTGACCAGGATTCGCACGAGCGTCGTGTCGCGCCGGAACATCTCGCCGAACACCGCCTGTTGCGCCACCATCATCGAGAAGCTATCGGCGCGCAGGGCCGGCGGCTCGCCGCTGCGCGAGGCGCAGATCAGGACTTCGTGCGGGAGCAGGCCCTGCAGCAGTCCCTGCGTCCAGCTGAAGAAATGCGCACGCTGATGCACCCTGAGGGCAGCATCCAGGTTGAGCACCAGGGTTTCGACGTCGACATCGCTCAGGCAGTGCGCGTCGGCGTCGGCGTCCAGCGTCTGCCGCGCAAGTCCCGGCGGGTACTGCGCCTCGAGCCGCGGCAGCTCGATCGCCCGGGGGTCGAGTCGTTGCAGTGAATTCACGGAGCCGAGTTCCATGGGAGCCTCATTAATTAATGCGCACAGGCTAGCGCGCAGCGCCGGCGGAGTATGTGCGCTGTCGAACCAAGAAGGTGCGCTTGTGCCGGTAGTCCAATCGGGCTAGCGGAAACCCGCCGCTGCGCAGTCGCGCCTGAGCACCGCCTGGGCTAGCGTCCGGGGGGTCGATTCCCGCTCATGCTCGAACTTCTCAACACGCAGCCCCGCCTGCTTCCGAGCCAGCCGCGCCCGGTGGCCCTGCTGCGCGCCGCGGTCGACCCGGCGGTGGCCATCGGCTGTCTGGTGCTCTCGGCGCTGTGGTTCGAGGGGCGTTTCGGCGGTTCCCACCTGATCCTGGCCCTGCTCGTTTTCGCCATGACGTTCCCCGGCAGTCTGGCGCGGGATACGGCGAGCGCGGGCAAGCTGATCGGGGGCATCGTCACCGGATGGCTGGCGATGGTCGCGCTGCTGCTGTTGCTGGGCTGGGCCTCGGCGACCCTGGGGAACTTCGATGCGCGTACCCTGTTCGCCTGGGCCATCGCGACGCCGCTCGCCCTGTTCGCCGCCCACCGGCTGGTGCCGCTCGTCCTGCCGCGCCTGCTGGCCGCCGAGGGTCTGCAGCGCACGGCCGTCATCGCCGGCGAGAACGAGCTGGGCCGCAAGCTCGGCGCGAACCTGGGCGCCGGCACGCTGCAGGGAATCCACTGCGCGGGCTATTTCGACGACCGCGGGACGCCGCGCGGCCGCGAGGTGGAGCCGCACCAGAATCTCGGCGACCTGAGCGGGCTCGCGGAGTACGTCAGGCAGCGACACATCGACATGATCTTCATTACGCTGCCCATGACGTCGCGGCCGCGCATCCTCAGGCTGCTCGAGGACCTGCACGACACGACCGCCTCCGTGTACTTCGTGCCGGACATCTTTCTGTACGACCTGATCCAGGCGCGCGTCGAGACGATCGGCGGCATCCCGGTGCTGGCGGTGTGCGAGTCGCCGTTCTACGGCGCCGACGGCCTGATCAAGCGCGTCAGCGACATCGTGCTCGCCTCGGCGATACTGGCTCTGATCGCGCCGCTGCTGCTGGGCATCGCCGTCGCCGTGAAGCTGAGCTCGCCCGGGCCCGTGCTGTTCAAGCAGCGGCGCTACGGTCTGGACGGCCGGCAGATCACGGTCTACAAGTTCCGCTCCATGGCCGTGCTCGAGGACGGCGCGGTGGTCCAGCAGGCCACGCGCAACGATCCTCGCGTCACGCGGCTGGGCGCCTTCCTGCGCCGGTCCTCGCTCGACGAGCTGCCGCAGTTCATCAACGTCCTGCAGGGCCGCATGAGCGTGGTCGGGCCGCGGCCCCACGCCGTCGCCCACAACGAGCTGTACCGCAAGCTCATTCGCAGCTACATGATCCGGCACAAGGTGCGGCCCGGCATCACCGGCCTCGCCCAGGTCAACGGCATGCGCGGCGAGACCGATACGGTGGACAAGATGCGCGCGCGCATCGAGTACGACCTCGCCTATGTGCGCAACTGGTCGCTGCTGCTCGACCTGAAGATCGTGCTCCTGACGATCATGGTCGTGTTGAAGAAGCAGAACACTGCCTACTGAGCCGCCGGCGCGTCAGGCCGGGCCGGCGCGAAAGCGGTAGCCGAGGCCGCGTACCGTCTCGATCAGCGTGTCGTGACCCGCCGGCGCCAGCTCCTGGCGCAGCCTGCGGATGCGCACATCAACGTTGCGCTCATCGACACAGGCATCGTGGCCCCAGATCTCGTCGAGCAGCCGGGCGCGGCTGAAGATCCGCCCCGGATGGGTCATGAAGAAACGCAGCAGGCTGAACTCGGTGGTCCAGAGCTGGATGTCGAGCTCCCCGGCGCTGACGCGGTGCGCCGCGGGGTCCAGGTGCAGGCCGGCGATCTCGATCGCCTGGTCGGCAAGTTGCGGCGCACGCCGCCGCATCACCGCCTTGATGCGGGCGAAAAGCTCGCGTGCGGAGTACGGCTTGGTGACGTAGTCGTCGGCGCCGCCCTCGAGCGCGGCGACCTTGTTCTGCTCGTCCGCGCGCTCGCTGATCAGCACGATCGAGATGTCCCGGGTGCGCCGGTCGCCGCGCAGCCGGCGCGCGAACGGCAGGCCGGGAACGCCGGGCAGGATCCAGTTGAGCACCACGAGATCGGGCCGCACCTCGCGCATCAGCGCCTCGGCTTGCGGAACGTCGTCCGCGCAATGCACCTTGTAGCCGGCGCTGCGCAGATTGACGGCCAGCTGCTGGCGCACCGGCTCTTCGTTTTCCACGACCAGCACTGAGCCTTCCATGCAGTCATGATCGCGCCATCGCGGGCTTTTGCTCTGTTCGCTGTCGCACAAAGCGGCGCCGGCGCGCGCCTAGGTTCGCTTCGGCGGCAACGGCACGCGCAGGGTCACCGTGGTGCCCTCGCCGGGGACGCCGCGGATGCTCAATTCGCCGCCGAGCTGCTGCGCCCGCTCCCGCATGCCGAGCAACCCGAGCGAGTCGCGCGCGTGCACCGCTTCCGCGGCGATGCCGTGGCCGTCGTCCGCGACTTCGAGGGTCAGCCGTTTCCCCGAAACCTTGAGTCGCACGGAGACGCTGCCCGCCCCGGCGTGGCGCGCGATGTTGGTCAGGATCTCCTGAAAGATGCGGAACACCGCCGTCGACAGCTCGCTGCCCGGTTCGAGGCGCTCCGCCGGCAGCTCGACGCGGCAGCGTATGCCCATGCGCTTCTGGAACGCCTTTGCCTGCCAGCCGATCGCCGCCACCAGGCCCAGGTCGAGGATCTCGGGCCGCATGCCGGCCGAGATCCTGCGCACCAGCCGCACCGTGGAGTCGATCAGCTCGCGCATGGCCGCGACCTTTTCCAGGAGCGCCGACTGCTCCTTGCCCAGGTGCTTGCCGAGCCACGTGACGTCCATCTTCAGTCCGGTCAGCACCTGCCCCAGCTCGTCGTGCACTTCGCGCGCGATGCGCGCGCGCTCCTCTTCGCGGATCGAGATCAGACGCGCCGCCAGCGCGCGCAATTGCGTCTGCGACTCGCGCAACCGTTCTTCCGCCGCGCGGCGCTCGGCGACCTCGGCCGCGAGCGCGGCGTTCTTGCGCTGCAGCTCGACGAACACGGCGACCTTGGCGCGCAGCGCTTGCGGCACCACGGGCTTCACCAGGTAGTCCACGGCGCCCAGTTCGTAGCCGCGAAACGCCGCATCCAGCCGCGCCGACGCGCCGGTGAGGAAGATGATCGGCACGTGGCTTGAGCGCGGGCGCGTGCGGATCGTGCGCGCGGTCTTGAAGCCGTCCATGCCCGCCATGTTCACGTCGAGCACGATGACGGCGGGATCGTGATCGAGCACCACGCGCAGGGCTTCCTCGCCGGAGCGCGCGCTGAGCAGGTTCTGTCCCAGGGGCTCGAGCAACGCGCGCAGCGCGAGCAGG
>CAZAEG010000154.1:0-11592 GCA_964484035.1 uncultured Enterobacteriaceae bacterium
CGGGACCAGATCGATGCCCATCTGGCGCACGTGGACGGCGTGATGCTCGGGCGCGCCGCGTATCACGACAGCTGGATCCTGGCCGAGTCCGGGAAAACGCGCGCCGAAGTGGTGCATGCCATGGTGGACTATGCGGCGGGCCTGCCCAGCCTGCGCCACGTCGCCCGCCACATGCTCGGCCTGTACCACGGCCATCCGCGCGCGCGGTTGTGGCGGCGCATGCTGTCCGATCCCGCGCGCCTCTCGCAGAACGATCCGCGCTTGCTGCTCGAAGCCCTCGACGCAGTAGAATCCGCAGCGAAGGAGAGCCCCCATGAGCGCCGTCCTCAAGCCGAAGAATTCCAAGCCCGTCCGTGAGCGCGTCGGCCGCGAGGAGTGGCAGATGCGCGTCGACCTCGCCGCGTGCTACCAGCTGGCGGCGATCTTCAAGTGGACCGACCTGATCTACACCCATTTCTCGGCGCGCGTGCCCGGCACCGAGGACTTCCTCATCAACGCCTACGGGCTGATGTTCGAGGAGATCACGGCCTCGAACCTGGTGCGCATCGACGCGCGCGGCAAGGTGATCGACGATCCGCTCGGCCTGGGCTACAACGAGGCGGGGTTCGTGATCCACGGCTGCGTGCACGAGGCGCGGCCCGAGGTGAACTGCGTGATCCACACGCACACGCGCGCCGGCGTCGCCGTGTCGGCGATGAAGTGCGGGCTGCTGCCGATCAGCCAGCACGCCATGCGCGTGCAGCGCCAGTGCACCTACCACGACTATGAAGGCATCGCGCTCGACATGAGCGAGCGCGAGCGCATGGCCGCCAGCCTCGGCCGCGATTCCAGGGTCATGATCCTGCGCAACCACGGCCTGCTCACGCTGGGCGAGACGGTGCGCGAGGCCTTCGAGCTGATGTACTACCTCGACTGCGCCTGCCAGATCCAGGTCGACGCCATGGCCGGCGGGCTGGCAAACGTGCTCGAGATGTCTCCGGGCGCCGCGGCCACCGCCACCGAACAGTTCGAGCGCGACGACCGGCCCTCCGCGCACAAGGACTGGCCCGCCCTGCTGCGGCTGCTCGAGCGCCGCGACATCGACTACCTCGGCTAGCCGAAGATTCACCCGGCTCCCGACCCGGCGCGTGGCGCGGCGGCCTACCGGCTGCTCGCGCTGCTGACGCTGCTCAACGTCCTCAATTTCGCCGACCGCTACCTGCTGGTCAGCTTCTCGCATTCGATCATCGGCGACCTGGCGCTCTCCAACTTGCAGTTCGCGCTGCTCACCGGCTTCGCCTTCACGCTGTTCTACGCCGTCTTCGGCCTCGCCGCGGGCTCGCTCGCCGACCGGCTGCACCGGCCGCGGCTGATCGCGGCGGGCCTCGCGCTGTGGAGCGGCCTCACCGCCGCGACCGGCGCGGCGGCCGGATTCGTGCACGTCGCGGCGGCGCGCCTGTTCATCGGCGTCGGCGAATCCCTGCTCACCCCGGCGGCGATGTCGATGCTCTCGGACACGCTGCCGCAGCACCGGCGCTCGCTCGGCGCTTCGATCTACTATCTGGGCGTGCCGCTCGGCGTGGGCGGCAGCTTCCTGTTCGCCGCCGCGTTCGGTCCGTTGTTCGGCTGGCGCGGCACCTTCGCTTTGCTTGGCGCCGTCGGGCTGGTCGCCGCATTTGCCGTGCTGTGGATGCGCGATCCGCCGCGCGGCGCGCTCGACGCCACCGACATGTCGCCCGAGGCGCAGCGCATCGGCTCCTTTGGCGAGAGCGCGCGCGGCATGGCGCAAGCCCTGCGCTCGACCCCGGTACTCGTGCTGACGCTCGGCGGAAGCGCGGCGGCCGTATTCGCGCAGGGCGCGGCGATTCTCGACGTCGTCTGGTGGGTGCGCGAGCGCGGTCACGACGAGGTGCAGTCGCAGCGCATCATCGGCGCGCTGTTTCTGATCGGCGGCATCGTCGGCGCCCTGGCGGGCGGCATCGGCGCGGAGTGGTTCCGCAAGCGCTTCGCGGGCGGGCGACTGCTGTTTCTTGCTTGCGCCTACGCGGCCATCCTGCCGCTGGCCCTGATCTACCGGTTCGTGGAGCCCGGCACCTTGATGTTCTATGCGCTTGCGTTCGTGTTCAACGCCAGCTTCATGATTTCCTACGGCGCGACCTTTCCCACCGTACAGGAGGCCGTGCCGATCAAGCTGCGCGGCGCATCCGTGGCCATGCTCATCCTGTGCAACAACCTGCTCGGCCAGGCGCTCGGCGCCGCCTGCGCCGGCTACCTCGCGGACGTGCTGACGGCGCGCGGCGTCGCCGAGCCGCTCACCTGGGCCATCTTCCTCACTTTGCTCCCGGCGCTGCTGACGTTGCCGGCGTTCTGGTGGGCGTCGCGGCTGCAGGCGCGCGCTCCGGCAGCCGCAGCACCGTGAGGATGGAGAGCACCAGCACCCCCACCACGGCGTAGAACACCGCCGCCGGCTGGCCGCGATCGAGCAGCCAGCCGAACACCACCGGCGTCACCATCGAGCCGACGTCCAGGCCCGAGTACACGAAGCCGTACACCTTGCCCGTCGCTCCCACCGGCGTCGCGCCGCGCACGATCAGGTCGCGCGAAGGATTGGTGAGCCCGCCGGCGAAGCCCGCCGCGCCCATGAGCAGCGGCAGGAGCGCACCCGGCAGCCATGCCGCGGCGAGCACGCCGATGAGCGCCGCGCTAGCCGCCATGCCGCTCACGGCGACGAGGTCGTGGCGCGTCGCGCGCACCGCGACGAAGCCGCCGCAGAAGATGCCGGCCGCGCCGCCCACCAGGTAGGCGGTGAGCGCGGCCGAGGCGAGCGCCACGTTCACGCCGTAGAGCGAGATCATGGCCGAGATGCCGAAGGTCTGCAGGGCGATGAAGGCCACGCCCAGCATCACGAAATAGCCGAACACCATCAGCACCGGCAGCTGCGCAAGCACGCGCAGGTCGGCGCCGAGCCCGGTGGCCGCGCGGCGCGCATCCGCGGGCTCCACGTGCAGCGAATCCCGCTGCAAGACGAGCAGGAGCACCACTGCCGCGCCGATCGCCGCTGCGCCGAGCAGCGCGCCGCGCCAGCCGAAGGCGCTCGCCATGGCGATGCCGTAGGCCGGCGCCGCGGCGTAGCCGAGATAGCCGGCGATGCCGTGCCAGCTGAACGCGTAGCCGAGCCGGTGCAGGGTGACGCGCGCGTTCAGGATGGAAAAATCCACCGGGTGAAAGACGCTGTTGCCCAGGCCGCCCACCACGGCGGCGACGACCAGCAGCGAGTAGTTGCGCGCCAGGCCGGCGATCAGCGCGCCCGCCACCGCGAGCGCAAGCCCGCAGAACAGCACGCGGCGCGCGCCGAGGCGATCCACGGCGAAGCCGGCGAGCGTCTGGCAGATGCCCGATACCGTGTAATACAGCGCCACGGTGGCGCCGAGCGCCGTGTAGCTGACGCCGAGATCGTCCTTGATGAGCGGGAACAGCACCGCGGTGGCGATCTGGAAGAAGTGCGAAAGCCCGTGCGCGAGCGCCACCAGCCCGATCACCTTTACGTCCCGGCGCAAGGCGTCAGCGGCCATGCGCGGCGACGAACTTCGTCAGCGCCTCGAGCGTGGCGCGCGGCTGGTCGCGAAACGGCGCGTGGCCGCACGCGGCCAGCTTCACCAGCTCGCACGGCCCGCGCACGGCGCGCTCGATGGACTCGAGCTGCGCCAGGGTGCCGTACTCGTCGTCCTCGCCCTGGATGGCGAGCAGCGGGCACAGAATCGCCGGCAGGTACTCTTCGATGTTCCATTTCAGGAATTCCGGATCCAGCCACACGTCGGCCCAGAGGTGGAAGGTCTTGCGCGGGTCGCGGTGGTACCTGCCGAGCCGCTGCTCGAGGTCGGTCGAGTCGAACGCCGCGCTCGCCTTGCGGATGCTCTCGACGCAGACCGGCTCGACGAACACGTGCGGCGCCATCAGCGCGAGCGCGCGCACCGCGTGGCCCGCGCCGGCGTGGATCAGCGCGATCGAGGCGCCGTCCGAGTGCCCGACCAGCACCGGGCGCTCTACGGCGAGCTTTTCGAGCAGCTCGGGCAGGGCCTCGAGCGCCTCGCGGTGCATGAAGTCGACGCCCGCGCGCGCCTCGGCCAGCGTGTCGGACTGCCCGTAGCCGTAGCGGCTGTAGAGGAGCGCGCGGCAGCCCGTGGCCTTCACCACCTGCAGGGGGAAGTCGCGCCATTGCCGGATCGAGCCCAGGCCCTCGTGCAGGAAGACCAGCGTCGGCTTGCCCGGCCCGGCGGCGTCGAGCCATTCGTACTCGAGCGAATGGCCGGCGCAGGTGACGAAAGGCATCGGCGCGATTTATAGCATGCAGGCGATAATCGCCGCCTATGCGTTTCACCGCCTGGGCCGTGCTGCTGGCCACGCTCGTCCTGTGGTCGGGGAACTGGATCGTGGCGCGCGCCGTGCGCGACGACATCTCGCCGGGCGTGGCGACGGCCGGGCGGCTCGCCATCGTGGCGCTGGTGCTGGCGCCTTTTGTGTGGCGCGGCCTCGCGGCGAAGCTGCCCCGGCTCTCGCGCCGCGACTGGCGGGTGCTCTGGCTGCTCGGCTTCGCGGGCGGTGGCATCCACCTCGCGCTGCAGTGGCTCGGGCTGCACTACACGACTGCGACCAGCGCCACGCTCTACCTGTCTACCGCGCCGATCTTCATCCTGCTGCTCGCCGCGCCGGTGCTCGGCGAGGCCATCGGCGCGCGCCAGTGGTTCGGCGTGGCGGTCTCGTTCTGCGGCGTGGCGCTGATCGGCATGCGCGGCGAGCTCGCGCGGCTGTCGTTCAACGCCGGCGACTTCTGCGCGCTGCTGTCGATGCTGTTCTGGGGCGGCTACACGGTGTTCCTGCGCCTGCGGCGCGATGCGCTCGGGGTGCTGGAATTCATCGCCATGGTGTGCGTGCTCGGGCTCGCGTTCATGGCGCCGTGGGTCGTGGCCGAGGTGTTCCTCGGCATGCGGCTGGCGTTGAACGCCGCGGGCGCAGCGGCGGTGCTCTACTCGGCGCTCGGCTCGCTGCTGCTCGCCTACGCCGGCTGGAGCTACGTGGTGACGCGCCTCGGCGCCGCGCGCGCGGGCGTCACCATGCACCTGATGCCGGCGATCTCCGTGGGGCTCGCGGCGCTGTTCCTCGGCGAGCGCCCGTACTGGTTCCATTTCGCCGGCGTGGCGCTGATTCTCGCCGGCGTGACGCTCGCCTCGGCACGCGTGCGTCCCGCCGCATGAAGGCCATCGCCTTCGACGCCGCCCTGCGCGCGCGGCTCGCCACCCACCTTGCGCGCCACGCGCCCGCGCCGCCCGCGCCCCATGCGCTCAAGCGGGCCGCGGTGTGCGTCCTGGTGACCGACGACGGCCGCGGCGAGGCCGCGTTCCTGCTCACGCGGCGCGCCGAGCATCTGAGCGCGCATTCGGGCCAGTACGCGCTGCCCGGCGGGCGCATCGACGGCGCCGAGTCGGCGCTCGACGCCGCGCGGCGCGAAGCGCGCGAGGAGATCGGCCTCGAGCTCGCGCCGCAGCACTTCCTCGGTGCGCTCGACGACTATCCGACGCGCTCGGGCTACCTGATCACGCCGCTCGTCGCCTGGCTGGCGCACGGCGCGCGCCTCGCGCCCAATCCCGCCGAGGTGACGGAGATCTACCGCGTGCCGCTCGCCGAGCTCGGCCGGCCCGGCGCGCCGCAGTTCGTTGCCATCCCGGAGAGCGACCGTCCGGTGATCCGCTACCCGCTGCTCGGCACGCTGGTGCACGCGCCGACTGCGGCGGTCCTGTACCAGTTCATGGAAGTCGCGGTGCTGGGCCGCGCGACGCGCGTCGCGCATCTCGAGCAGCCGGTGTGGGCGTGGCGCTAGAGCTCGAGCGGCCGCCAGTACCCGGTGAGCTCGAGATAGCCGCGGCCGACTTCGCTGCCCGCGTGCAGCACGCGCACCGCGCCTTCCCAGTAGATGGTGCCGGTGCTGCGGCGCGCATCGAGCTCCTGGTCGTCCATCAGCGGCGTGAGGTCGAACTGCTCGCCCCCCGCCGCGACGCGCATCGCCACCGGGTACTCGACGCCGGTGCGCGGCGAGCGCCAGCTGCGCAGCGGCGTGAACGACGTGCCCTCGGGGGCGTAATACACCCCGCCCTGCCGGTCGCGGATGCGAAACGCCATCAGCGCGCGCCCGTCGTCGAGGTTGAGCCCGCACCAGTCCCAGCCCGCGGCTTCGGGCGCGAGATACCGGCTCGACCACTCGTGATCCAGCCAGGCAAGGCCGCTCACCTTGTCGCCGTCCAGCGTGCCGCGCACCTGCAACCGCGGACGGCTGTAGTAGTAGCTCGCCTCCTCCTCGCGCGGGCCCTTGCGGCTGAACCCGTCCTCGCCCTGCAACAGCGGCTCGTCCGGCGCCTCGAGCACGAGATCGAAAGCGAAGTCGCGCGCCGTGATGCGCGCGCGGTAGGCGCCGCGCCCGAGCGTGAAGCGCCAGTCGTCGATCCAGACGTCGGTGGTGCGCGTGGCGGCGCCGGCGAGGCCGAACGCATCGCGCGCCGCACGCTCGTCGTGGCGCAGCCGGCCGTGGCGCGGATCGGCGAGCGCTGCGTGCGCGAGCAGGATCTGGCGCGGCGCGAACCGGCTGGGATTCTTCGTCGCCCAGGACGGACGCGCGCGAAAGAACGTCACCTGGAAGCCGAGCCGCTCGCCGCCGCGCTCGAGCCAGCCGGTGGCGTACCACCACTCGGTGCGGTACTCGGGATGCGCGCCGTGGTCGCGCGGGAAGCGCAGGCGGGCGCCGGGCGTCACCGGCGGGTAGGCGACTTCGTCGGCGCGCGCGAGCGGCGCGGCGAGCAGCGCGAGCAGGAACTGGCGCCGTCTCACCAATCCTCCTTCACCGCGCGCACCGGCGCCATGCCCATCGCCTCTCGCCCCGAGAGCCACGCGGTGAGCATGGCGAGCGCGAGGAGCACCGCCGCGAGGGCGGCCAGGAAAGCCCAGGGCGGGTGCAGGTCCATGCTCCAGCCGAAGGACTGCGGGTTCACCACGTACACCAGCACCAGGCTGATCGCCGCGCCGAGCACGAGCCCCGCGGCCGCTCCGGCGAACGCGAGCAGCGCCCCTTCGATCGCCAGCATCGTGCCGATCTCGCGGCGCGTCATGCCGAGATGGCGCAGCACGCCGAACTCGCGCCGCCGCGCCAGCACCAGCGCGCCCAGGCTGGAGGACAGCCCGAACAGCCCCACCAGCACCGCCACCGCCTCCAGCGCGTAGGTCACGGCAAAGCTGCGGTCGAAGATCGCGAGCGACACCGCGCGGATCTCGCCGGGGGTGCCGAAGCCGAGCTGCTCGCCCCCCGGCAGCGCGCGCAGCGCGCCCACCGCCGCCTCGACGCCGACGCCGGGCTTGAGCCAGAGCGCGGCGTCGTTGGCGCGCGCGTCGCCGGTCAGCTTCCGGTAGGTCGGCCGCTCGATGACGATGGCGCCGTGCTGGCGCGCGTAGTCGCGCCAGACCCCGGCGACGATGAATTCGTGCTCCCGCCCGCCGAGCGGCAGCGCCAGGCGCTTGCCCGGCGCCGCGCCGTAGCGCTCCGCCACGGCCTCGCTCACCCAGGCGGGCGGCGGGTCGCCCGCGCGCGCCTCGTAGCGCGCGCCGACGAGCGGCAGGCTCGCCGCGAGGCCCCCCGCGGGCACGTCGCGCGCGATCAGGGAGAGCGCGGGACGCGCCGGGTCGAGGGTCACTCGCGCGCTGCGCAGGAAATCGGCGCGCGCCACCTGCGGCAGGCGGCGCACCCGCTGCTCGAAGCGCGGCTCGAGAAACGCCGTTTCGCCCGCGTGCGTGGTGCGCACGTAGAGCTCCGCCGGCAGCAGCGCGGTGAGCCACCGGTCCACCGATTCGCGGAACGAGGCCACCATGATCGCCATCGCCACCATCAGCGAGAAGCTGGCGACGATGGCGGCGAGGCTCACCATCGCCTGCCCCGGCGCGCCGCGCAGCTGCGCGCCCGCGAGTCCCAGCGCCGGCCGCCGCGTGAGCGGCAGCGAGCGCCACAGCCGCTGCGAAAACGCGGGCATGAGCAGGATCCCGCCCACCAGCAGGCAGCCGACGGCGGCATAGCCGGCGAGCGGAATGCCGTCGACCGCCGGCGCGAACGCGAGCAGCGCACCGGCGGCGAGGAACGCGAGCGCGGACCGCAGCGACGGCGCGCGCGCGAGCATGCGCTGCTCGTCGCCCGCCTTGAGCGCCTGCGCCGGCGCCGCGCGCGCGGCGTCGGCGGCGGGCAGCGCGGCACCGGCGAGCGCCACCGCCACGCCGGCGGCGAAATAGGCGAGCGCCGCCGCGGGCACGAAGCCGATCTCGGGCGCCAGGCCGCGAAACATGCCGGCGCCGAAGTCGCCGCCCGCGGCGCGCACCGCGGCGGCGGCGAAGCCGTAGCCCAGCGCGAGGCCGAGCGCCGCGCCCGCGGCCCCGACCAGCGCCGCTTCGAGCAGCACGAGGCGCGCGAGCGCGCCGCGCGTCAGTCCGAGCACCCTGAGCAGCGCGTGCTCGCCGCGCCGGCGCGCCACCTCCAGCGCCTGCGCGGAGAACACCAGGAATCCCCCGGTGACGAGCGCCACCAGCGCCAGCACGTTGAGGTTGACGCGGTAGGCGCGCGATAGCGCCGCCCCGCTCTCGGCGGCCGTCTCCACCCGCGTCACATGCACCCCCGCGGGCACCAGCGCGGCGGCGCGCGCGCGCACCGCCTCGAGATCCGCGCCGGGCGCGAGCCGCAGGCCGACGCGGTTGAGCTCGCCGACGCGCTCCAGGCGCCACTGCACGGTGGCGATGTCGGCGAGCGCGGCGACGCCGCGCAGCGTCGAGTCCGGCAGCGTGCCGATCACCTCGAGCTCCACGGTGGCGAGGCCGACGACGAGCACGAGGCGGGCGCCGGTGCCCAGGCGCAGCCGCTCGGCGGCGGCCTGGGACAGCAGGACGGTGTCCGGCTTCAGGATCTGCGCGCGCAGCTGCGGCTGGTGCGCGAACAACGCCGGCTGCAGCTGCGCGGCGCGCAGGGGATCGATGCCGAGAAGCAGAATCGAGCCGCCGCCCGGCAGCCCGGCGTCGAGCTCGAGCGCGGGGCTCGCCGCCGCCACCCCGGACAGGCGCGCGAGCCGGGGGTAGAGCGCTTCGGGGAAGCCGCTGCGGCCGCCGCGCACCTCGAGATCGGCCTCGCCCGCGATGGCGCGCACCCCGGCGGCCAGTTCCTCGACCGCGGCGCGGTTGACCAGGTGCACGCCGAAGCCGAGCGCGACACCCAGGGCCACGCCCGCCACGGAGAGCAGCGTGCGCGCGCGGCGATGCGCAAAGCGTGCGTTGAGGGCGAGGAAGAGGCGGATGCGGCGAGTATAGCGGCTAGAATGGGCTCACCATGGCCGCACAGGCGACGGCAGTCGCGTCTGAATGGCGGCGCGAGATCCTCACGCGCAGCCCGGCGATGCAGCGCGTGCTGGCGCATGCGCAATTGTCGGCCGCGAGCGACGCGAGCATCCTGCTGCGCGGGGCGAGCGGCACGGGAAAGCAGCTGCTGGCGCGTGCCCTGCACGCCGCCAGCGCGCGCTTCGGCCGGCCGTTCGCGGTCCTGCACTGCGGCGCGCTGCCCGAGCCGCTGCTCGAATCGGAGCTCTTCGGCCACGTGAAGGGGGCGTTCCCCGGCGCCTTGCGCGAGCACCCGGGCCTGATGCTCACGGTGCAGGGCGGCACGCTGTACCTCGACGAGGTCGGCGACCTGCCGCTCTCGCTGCAGGCGAAGCTGCTGCGCGCGCTGCAGGAGCGCCAGGCGCGCGCGGTGGGGGCGACGCAGTCGCTGCCCATCGACGTGCGCGTCATTGCCGCCACGCGGCGCGACCTGCTGGAGGAGATCGCGGCCGGGCGCTTCCGCGAGGACCTGTTCTACCGCCTGAACGCGGTGACGCTGGAGCTGCCGCCGCTCGCCGCGCGGCGCGAGGACATTGCGCTGCTCGCGGCGCATTTCATCGCCGCGGCGGCGGCGCGCCGCGGCAAGGCGATCGACGGCGTCGCGCCGGCGGCGGTGCCGCTGCTGCTCACCGCGCCCTGGCCCGGCAACGTGCGCCAGCTGCGGCAGGTCGTGGAGAAATGCGTCGCCCTCTGCAGCAGCCGGCTGCTGCCGGCGGCGCTGGTGGCGCGCGCCCTCGCGCCGGCGGGCGACGACTTCGCCGCGCTGGACGAGGCGCGCCGCGATTTCGAATGCGAGTACCTGACGCGCCTGCTGCGCATCACCGACGGCAACGTCGCGCAGGCGGCGAAGCTCGCCAAGCGCAAGCGCGGCGATTTCAGCGCCCTGCTGGCGCGCCACGCGCTCGACCCGGTGGCCTTCAAGCCCGCCAAGGCCTAGCGAACGAACTCCCGCAGCACGCGGCCCGGCCCCTGCGCCAGCGCGCGATAGTCCCGGCCATCGTGCACCAGCACACCGTTCACCCACACGCCGTGCACGCCCAACGGCGCGCGCACCATGCGCGCGCCGCCGCCGGGCAGGTCATTTACGCGACGCAGGCTCGACAGGCCGACCGTGCGCGGATCGAAGAGCAGCAGGTCGGCCCAGGCCCCGGCGCGGATCTCGCCGCGCCCGGCAATGCGGTACTTGCGCGCCGGATCCGAGCTCAGGCGCCGCACCGCCTCCTCGAGCGTGAAAGTGCCGTTGCCGCGCACCCAGTGCGCGAGAAAGTGCAGGCCGAAGCCCGCGTCGCAGAAGTAGATCAGGTGCGCGCCCGCGTCCGAGAGCGCGATCACGCCCGCCTCGTGCTTCAGGAGCGGCGCCACGCCCGCGTCGTCGTTCTGGAAGAGCTTCGCGATCATCTGCTGCCCGAGCGGCCGCTCGCAGAACCAGTCGAGCGGGTCATTGTCGTTCGCGAGCCGCGGCAGCGGGATGCCGTCGATCTCCACCTTGGTCCAGTCGCCCGAGAACAGGATTCCCGGCTTCGGGTGCTTCAGGTCGGCGCGGAATTGCGCCCGGAAGGCCGGGTCGGCGTAGATCGCGGGCAGCGCTCCAGGCGTGGCCGCCTTGATGCGATCGAAGGCGGAGAGGGCCATGAAGGGATAAGGCTCCTTCAGCGTGAAGTCGAACGAAAGCGGCTGGCAGTTGGCGTGGATGTAGACCTCGCGCCCGCGCTTGAGGGCTGCGCTGCAGCGCTCGTAGTAGGTCATGGCGCGGGCCGGCGCCTGGTCGGTGTACATGGTGAGCACCGTCACCATGAACATCGGGCGGCCGGTGTCGGCCGCCATTGTCTCGAGGTACTCGGGTGTCGCCTTCGAGCCGGCCGCCACGACGAAGACGCCCTTCCCCGCTTCCTTGAGGGGCTGCACGAGGGCGCGCAGCTCGTCGTCCTCGCAGATCGTGGAGGGCATGGGGCGGCCGCCCCAGCCGCTATGGTTGGGCGAGAACGACGAGGCGAAGCCGGCCGCGCCGGCGCGTAGCGCCTCGCGCACCGTGTCCTGCATCTTTCTCAATTCTTCGTTCGTGGGGATCTTCCTGCTCGAGGCCTCCTCGCCCATCACGGCGCTGCGGATGGTGGAGTGGCCCGCGAGCACGCCGACGTTGGCGTAGGGGTGGATGCGCTCGAGCGC
>CAZAEG010000155.1:0-4080 GCA_964484035.1 uncultured Enterobacteriaceae bacterium
GCCGGCGAGCTCCCAGACCTCGAGCGCGCGCTGGATGCGCTGCCCGTCGTTGGGCGAGAGCCGTGCCGCGGTCGCGGGATCGACGCGCGCCAGCTCGGCGTGCAGCGCGGGCCAGCCTTCGCGCGCGGCGCGCGCGTCGATGCTCGCGCGCAGGCCCGGGTCGGCCTGGGGCAACGCATCGATGCCCCGCGCCAGCGCCGTGTAGTAGAGCATCGTGCCGCCGACCAGAAGCGGGATCTTGCCCCGGGCGAGGATTTCGATGATCGCGCCGACGCAGTCGGCGCGAAACCGGCCTGCGGAATACCGCTCCGTCGGATCTATCAGGTCCACCAGGTGATGCCTGACTTGCGCGCGCTGCGCCGCAGACGGCTTCGCCGTGCCGATGTCCATCCCGATATAGACCTGCGCCGAGTCCACCGACACGATTTCGAGCGGGAACCGGGCAGCAAGCTCCAACGCCAGCGTGGACTTCCCGCTCGCGGTCGGGCCGAGCAGGGCGTAAGCCGTCCTAGCGGCCACGCAGGAACAGCTTGTCCAGGTCCGCCATGGTCAGCTGGTACCAGGTCGGGCGGCCGTGGTTGCAGCTCCCCGAGCGTTCCGTCTCTTCCATCTCGCGCAGCAGCGCGTTCATCTCCGGCGCCGAGAGCTGCCGGTTCGCACGCACGGCGGCGTGGCAGGCCAGGGTGGCGAGGAGCTCGTTCTGGCGCGCGGCGAGCACCTGTGCCGCGCCGAACTCGCGCAGCTCGGCAAGCAGCGCGCGCGCCAGCGCCGCCACGTCGCCGCCCGCCAGCAGCGCCGGCGCGGCGCGCACCGCGAGCTCGTTCGGCCCGGCGACGCTCAGCTCCAGCCCGAGCTTGTCCAGCGCGTCGCGGCTCTCCTGCGCCGTGGCGACGTCCAGCGCCTCGGCGCGGAATACCGCCGGCACCAGCAGGCTCTGGCGCTCGATGCCGCCCGCGTCGAGGCCCGCCTTCATCTTCTCCATCAGGATGCGCTCGTGCGCGGCGTGCATGTCGACGAGCACGAGGCCCGCCTCGTTCTGCGCGAGGATGTACACGCCGTGCAGCTGGGCAAGGGCGTAGCCGAGGGGCGGCGCCAGCCGCGCCGCGGGCAGCGGCGCGGGCGCCGGCCGGTAGTCCATCACCGGCTCGTGCATCGCGAGCGCGGCCTGGATCGCCGGCCCCGGCGCCGCCGAGACGCTGGCGTAGCTGACCGGCGCGCCGGCGGCCGAGGGCGCGAGCGCACGCTGCAGCGCGTGGAACACGAACTGGTGCATGCCGCGCGCCTCGCGAAAGCGCACCTCGGTCTTCGCCGGGTGCACGTTGACGTCGACGCCGCGCGGGTCGAGCTCGAGAAACAGGACGAAGGCCGGCTGGCGCTCGCCGTGCAGCATGTCGCGATACGCCTCGCGCACGGCGTGCGCGAGGAGGCGGTCGCGCACGAAGCGCCCGTTGACGAAGAAGTACTGCGCGTCGGCGCGGCTGCGCGCGGCCTGCGGCGTGCCGGCGAGCCCGTGCAGTCGCAGGGGCCCGGCCTGCGCGTCCACCGGCACGCTGGCCGCCGCGAACCCGGCGCCGAGCAGCGCCGCGGCGCGCGCCGCGAGCGGTTGCGGCGCGAGATGCGCCGAGACGCGGCCGTTGTGCCTGAGTGAAAAAGCGAGGTCGGGCCGCGACAGCGCGATGCGGCGGAACACTTCGTCGCAATGGCCGAACTCGGTGGCCTCGGTGCGCAGGAACTTGCGCCGCGCGGGCGTGTTGAAGTACAGGTCGGCCACGGCGACGGTGGTACCGGGCGCGCGCGCCGCCGGGCGCAGCTCGCCCGACGTGCCGCCTACGGCCGCGAGCGACCAGGCGTGCGCGTCGTCGCGTGCGCGCGATACCAGCTCCACGCGCGACACCGCGGCGATCGAGGCGAGCGCCTCGCCGCGAAAACCCAGGCTGGCCACGGCTTCGAGGTCATCGAGCGAGCCGATCTTGCTGGTGGCGTGGCGCGCAAGCGCGAGGCCGAGCTCCGCGCGCGCGATGCCGGCGCCGTCGTCGTCCACCTGCACGCGCTTCGAGCCGCCCTCGGCGAGCGTCACCTGGAGATCGCAGGCGCCGGCGTCGAGGCTGTTCTCGAGCAGCTCCTTCAGCACCGAGGCCGGCCGCTCCACCACCTCGCCCGCCGCGATCTGGCTGATGAGCAGCTCGGGCAGCACGCGAATGGCGCTCATGCGCGGAGTATATAGAATCAGGTCATGGAGCTCGCCGCCACGCTGTGGGATTTCGTCGTGCGGCTCGACGTGCACCTGGCGGCGTTCATCGCCGAGCACGGCGTCTGGGTGTACGCGCTGCTGTTCGGCATCGTGTTCTGCGAGACCGGGCTGGTGGTGACGCCGTTCCTGCCGGGGGATTCGCTGCTGTTCGTGGTCGGCACGCTCGCGGCCGCGGGCGGCATGGACATCGTGCTGGTGATGGCGCTGCTCGTCGCCGCCGCGCTCTCGGGCGACAACGTCAACTACTGGATCGGGCGCTGGGCGGGGCCGAAAGTGTTCCGCACGCAGGACTCGCGCTGGTTCAACCGCAAGCACCTCGAGCGCACGCACGCCTTCTATGAGCGCCACGGCGGCAAGGCGATCATCATCGCGCGCTTCGTGCCGATCGTGCGCACCTACGTGCCGTTCGTGGCCGGGATCGGCGCCATGCCGTACGCGCGCTTTCTCGGCTTCAGCGTCGCCGGCGCGCTCGCCTGGGTGGTGTCGCTGTGCCTGGCCGGCTACTGGTTCGGCAACATTCCCGCGGTGAAGGAAAACCTCGCCGCGGTGATCGTGGTCATCGTCGCGCTGTCGCTCGTGCCGATCGCGGTGGAGTTTCTGCGCGCCCACGCGCGGCGCGCGGCGCCCTGAATCAGTTCCGCGCCAGGGGGCCCTGCGGGCGCGGCGGGTGCATGCTGAAGTAACGCTTGATGCCCGCCAGCATGGCGCGCGCCATCTTGTCCTGGTAGCGCTCGTCCTTCAGTCGGCTCTCCTCCTGCGGGTTGGAGATGAACGCGGTCTCGACCAGGATCGAGGGTACGTCGGGGGCCTTGAGCACGGCGAAGCCGCCGCGCTCGACGCGCGCCTTGTGCAAGGTGTTGATCTCGCCGAGCTCGGAAAGCACCGCGCCGGCGAGCTTCAGGCTGTGGTCGTTGGTCGCCGTCTGCGACAGGTCGACGAGCACCTGCTTGAGGTAGGGATCGCGCGTGTCGAGGCTCACGCCGCCGATCAGGTCGGAGTCGTTCTCCTGCTTCGCCAGCCAGCGCGCCGCTTCCGAGGTGGGGCGCTGCGACAGCGTGAACACCGAAGAGCCGCGCGCGTGCGGCCGGATGAAGGCGTCGGCGTGCACCGACACGAACAGGTCCGCCTTCACCGCGCGCGCCTTTTCCACGCGCGCCTGCAGCGACAGGTAATAGTCGCCGTCGCGCGTCAAGACGGCGCGCATGCCGCCCTCGGCGTCGATCAGCGCCTTGAGCCGCTTCGCGATGAGGAGCGTGATGTCCTTCTCCAGCGTGCCGCGTCGCCCGCGCGCGCCCGGATCCTCGCCGCCGTGCCCGGGGTCGATCACCACGGTGGCCAGGCGCACCACGGACCGCGGGCCCGCCTCCCCGCCGCGCGCGGCGGGCGCGGCGAGCTGCCCGTTCAGCTCGAGCAGCGCGACCAGCGGATCGGGCGGCACGAGCGGATACAGGTCCAGCACCAGGCGGTGGCCGTATTGGGCGATCGGCTTTAGCGCGAACACCTGCGGCCGCACTTCCGCCTTCAGGTCTAGCACCACGCGCGTCACGCCCGGGCGGTTGAGCGCGACGCGCAGCACCGAGATGTAGGGATCCTCGGCGGCGACCTTGGACTGCAGCTCGGCGACCCGCCCGCCGGCGTCGTCGGCGCTCAGGTCGAGCACCAGGCGCTCGGGGTTCTTCAGCGCGAACAGGCTGTAGTCGAGCGCCTCGCGCGACTCGAAGGTGACGCGCGTGTAGTCGCGCGCCGGCCAGATGCGCGTGGCGATGACCTGCGCCTGCGCGGCGCCTAGCTCGCCGAGGAATAACGCTGCTGCGAGCGCGCCAGCCAGC
>CAZAEG010000156.1:0-2920 GCA_964484035.1 uncultured Enterobacteriaceae bacterium
TGCATCTTCTCATAGCCCGACGACCGTATCTCACTGCACGGCGCAAGGTCAAGCCGCGAGATCCAATGGTGCGCCGCCGCAATGCGCTCAGCGCGGCACGTCTCCGGCGAGCGTCACGCGGTGCATCACGCGGCGGTAGCCGTGGTAGTCGTTCACCGGGTTGTGCTGCGTGCAGCGATTGTCCCAGAAGGCAAGCGAGCCGGGCGCCCAGCGGAAGCGGCAGGTCAATTCGGGACGCACCTGGTGCGCGAACAGGTATTCCAGCAGCGGGCGGCTTTCCTCCTCCGACCAGTCCTTGAAGCGCTCGGTATGCCCGAGGTTCACGTACAGCGCCTTGCGGCCCGTCTCCGGGTGCGTGCGCACCACCGGATGCTCGCCCGCGAGCACTTTCAGCTCCTCGCCGGCCGCGCGCATGCGATCCTCGCGCGTCTTCGAGGCCGCGGCCTTGGTCGAGGTGTTGACGCCGATGAGCCCGTCCAGCGTGCGCTTCAGGCCCGCGGACAGCGTTTCGTAGGCGAGGTACTGGTTGGCGAACAGCGTGTCGCCGCCACGCGGCGGGACCTCCAGCGCATACAGCATGCTCCCCATCGGCGGGCGCGCGAGGTACGTGGTGTCCGAATGCCACACGCCGCCGAAATTCATGCGCTCGTGCTCGAGCTTGACCACGGGCGTGATCAGCGGGCATTCGGGCAGCCCTTTGAGCTGCGGATATTCCACGGGCTCGCCGAAGGCGCGCGCGAAGGCGAGCTGCTGCGGCGGCGTGAGCTTCTGGTCGCGAAAGAAGATCACGAGGTGCTCGAGCAAGGCGTTGCGGATCGCCGCGATCGTGTCCGCGCGAAGGGACTGCGCCAGGTCGATGTCGAGAATCTCGGCGCCGAGCGCGCCGGCGACGGGGCGAATGTCCATGCGGGAATGTTATCAGCGCCTGCTACGATCTTCGTTCCGGAAAGGAGCGCCCGCCATGATCCAGACCCGCCATCTCTTCACGCTCACCGCCGACGTTCCCCGGATCGTCGACCTGGGCGCAACGCCCGCCGGCAGCCGCCGCATCGCCACGGTCACCGGCGGCGCTTTCAAGGGCGAGCGCCTGAGCGGCACAATCCAGCCGGCGCCCGGCGGCGACTGGATCTTGGTGCGCCCCGACGGCGCCACGGTCCTCGACGTGCGCATCACGCTCGAGACCGACGATCGGCAGCTCATCTTCATGACCTACCGCGGCATCCGGCACGGCCCGGCGGACGTGCTGGCGCGCCTGGCGAAGGGCGAGGCGGTCGATCCGGCGAGCTACTACTTCCGCACCACGCCGCTGTTCGAGACCGCGTCGCCCCGGTACGACTGGCTCAACCGCATCGTGGCGGTGGCCAGCGGCCGGCGCGAGAAGAGCGGGCCGGTCTACGAAGTATACGAAGTGCTCTGAAATTCCGGGACGAGCGTTGCGCCTATTTCTTTTCGCGGGCGGCGCGCAGCACGTCGGCGCTGAGCGGGCCGGTGAAATCGAGGTCCTCGCGCATGCGCTGCTGCGCCGCCTGGATGTCCGCGATCAGGAAATTGCCGGTGAAATCCAGGTCGCTGGTATCCGGCCCGGTGCCGATCGACTTCACCAGGCCGCTCTCCTCCAGCTCCTTGAGGATTTCGTTGAGCGCCGCCTCGGACCAGCCGAGCTTCGCGCGTAGGTCCATCGGGTCGGTGTCCCGCCCCACGAGGCCAAGGACGCGCCGGGAATCGAGCGGCACTTGGCTGCTTTGTGCGTCCCAGATCCTGCGTCCGGCGTCGGTACGGGTGTAAAGGCGGGGCATCCTGCGGATATTATTCTCCCGCCGGGCGGCGCAAGGCAAGGGCGCGGCCCGGCGACGCGCGTAAGCTTGTGAAAGAAAACGCACCGCCCGCCGGAGGCGGCGACGGCTAGAGCGCCTGCCGGGCGATCCTCAAGCGCGTGGCGCGCATGTCGTCGCCGCGCACCTCGCGCAGCGCGTAGCCGACGAAGGCCGCCGCGACGTCCTTGCGCCAGTACAGGTCGAGGTCGGTGTTGTCCATGGGCTTGGCGCGCGAGGCGACGAGTGCGCCGGCCTCGGCGATGACCTCGTCGGTGAGCCGCTTGCCGGCCAGGTGCGCCCCCGCCTTGTCGACGAGAAACGGACGTGAGGCGGCGGCGCCGAGGGCGAGCCGCGCCTCCTCCACCGTGCCGTCCTTGCTCAGGCGCACCGCGGCCGCGACCCCGAGCACTGGGAAATCGAACGCGCCGCGCCGGCGCAGCTTCCAGTAGCTGCTGGTCCAGCCCGCCGGAATGCTCACTTCGGTGAGGATCTCGTCGGCGCGCCGCGTCAGGTAGTCGATGCCGTCGTTGTTGTAGAGGGCGGCGAGCGGCACCTCGCGCTCGCCCTGTGCGGACACGAGCCAGACGGCGGCGCCGAGCGCGATCAGCGCGGGTGCGCCGTCCGTCGAGGAGACCGCGACGCAGCGCTTGCTCGCGGTGGCCACCCAGCAGATTTCGCCGTCCTTCTTCAGGCAGAAGTCGATGGCCTTGCGCCATTCGTGGTTCTGGTTGTAGTACGTGCAGCGCGTATCGAGGCACAGGTTGCCGCCGAGCGTGCCCATGTTGCGCAGGTGCACGGTCGCCACCTGCGCCGCCGCCTGCCACAGGGCGCGGTAGCCAGCGTGCAGCGCATCGTCGTGGACGAGCTCGGAAAGCGTCAGCCCCGCGCCCAGCGCACCGTTCTTCTTCTTCTTCAACTCCGGCACGCGCCGCAGCGACACCAGCGTCCTGGGCGACTGGTGGCGCCGCTTCATGTTGGGAATCAAATCGGTACCGCCGGCGATGAGCATCGCCTGCGGACCTTCGCCCGCCAGGATCTTCGCGGCTTCCGCGACCGTGCGCGGCGCGCGGAACTCAAACCACGGCAGCCGCATCATGTCGTTTCAC
>CAZAEG010000157.1:0-5103 GCA_964484035.1 uncultured Enterobacteriaceae bacterium
GCTTCTCGATCTGCACCTCGATCGGCATGCCGTGGCAGTCCCATCCGGGCACGTAAGGCGCGTCGAACCCGGCCAGCGACTTCGATTTCACCACGATGTCCTTGAGGATCTTGTTCACCGCGGTGCCGATGTGGATGTCGCCGTTCGCGTACGGCGGGCCGTCGTGCAGCACGAATCTCGGCCGCCCCCTGGCCAGCTCGCGCAGGCGCCGATAGACGCCCCGGCCGCGCCATTCGGCGACGCGCAGCGGCTCGCGCTTGGCGAGGTCGCCACGCATCGGGAACGGCGTGTCGGGGAGATTCAGCGTCTTCTTGTAGTCAGGCATTCGTCTTCATCGCGAAGTGGATTCTCGCCAGCGCTGCGTCGCCCGCGATCGCCGCGCGCAGTGCCGGGACGTCCTCGTATTTCTGCTCGTCGCGCAGTTTGCGCAGGAAGCGTACCTGCAGGTGGCGCCGGTAGAGGTCTGCCGCGTAATCGAGCAGGTGCACTTCGAGCAGCGGCGCCGCGGTCGGATTCACCGTGGGCCGGCGCCCCACGCTGGCCACGCCCGGCCGCCACGGCGTCTCGCCGTCGAGCCGGCACTCGACCACGAAGATTCCCGCCAGTGGGGCGCGCTTCGGCAGCGGGATGTTGGCCGTCGGAAAGCCGAGCTCGCGCCCGAGCTTCTCGCCATGCGCGATGCGGCCGCTCATGGCGTAGGGCCGGCCGAGCAGGCGCTCGGCGCCCGCCAGGTCGCCGGCGGCGAGCGCCGCGCGCACCGCCGAGCTCGACACGCGCTCGCCCTGCAGCGCGACCTCGGGCATCGCCTCCAGCTCGAAGCCGTGGCGCCCGGCAAGCTGCTCCAGCAATGCGAAGTCGCCGCCCCGCTTCGCGCCGAAGCGGAAATCCCGCCCCACGAGCAGCCATGCGGCGCGCAATCCGTGCACCACGTAGGCGTCGACGAAGCGCTCGGCCGGGAGCGACGCCAGCCGCCCGTCGAAGCGCGCCACGTGCACGCGGTCCAAGCCCGCGGCGGCCATCAGCTCGAGCTTGTCGCGCAGGCGCGTCAGCCGCGCCGGCGCCGTCGCCGGCGTGAAGAACTCGCGCGGGTGCGGCTCGAAGATGAGCGCGCAGGACTCGAGCCGCAGCGCGCGCGCGCGCGCCACCGTGCGCCCGAGCATCGCCTGATGGCCGCGGTGCACGCCGTCGAAATTGCCAATGGTGAGCGCCAGCCGCTTGCCGGCCGGCGCGATGGAACCGTGCGTAACCCGCATCAGCGCGTGTAAAATGCTGAATTATAGCGGCTTTCGAGGATGCGGCGATGCAGACGCTCGAGCAGCAGATGAGTTTCTACGCGGCCTACCACCAGGACCCGCGCAACAAGGCGAGCCATTTCGTCGGCGTGCCGATGATCATCTTCGGCCTGTTCATCGCCCTGGGATGGGCGCGCGTCGAAGTGGGCGGCGCGACCCTCACCGCGGCGATGCTGCTCGCCGCCGCAGTGCTGGTCTGGTACTTCCTGCTCGATGTGCCGCTCGCGCTCGCCATGCTGGCGGTGAACGCTGTGCTCCTTTATCTCGCGGACCTCGTGGCCACGCAGCCGATAGCGACGGGCGCGGTGTGGTTCGCGGTGTTCTTCGGCGGCGGCTGGGTGATCCAGCTCATCGGCCACGTCTGGGAGGGCCGCAAGCCCGCGCTGGCGGACAATTTCTTCCAGATCTTCGTAGCGCCGATATTCCTCGCCGCGGAGGTGTTCTTCGCCCTCGGCTACAAGCCGGCGCTGCGCGCCGCGGTGCAGAAACGCGCGCTCGAGATGCGCGCCGCGGCCGGCGTCACCGGGCGCACGGCGGCGGCCTGAAGCCTGTCAATTGAGCCGCGCGCACTGCGCCGCGAGCTCCACCAGCTTCGCGCGCACGTCGTCGATGTCCGGCGCCTCGGGCGCGAGCGCCGAGTAGTCCTGCAGATCCTTGAGCGCGGCGCGGTAGCACTCCAGGCGCTGGTAGAGCAGGCCGCGCTCGCGCAGCTCGCCGTGCGCCTCGGGCACCACCACGAGCATGCGGTTCAGCACCTCGAGCAGGCGCTGCGGCTTGTCCGCGTCCCGGTAGATGCCCTTCAGGTTGCGCAGCAACCGGGCGAGGATCTGGCGCTTGCCCGCGGGCTCGAGAAACGGGTCGAGCGGCAGCGCCTCGACGGGCTCGCCGCCGGCCGCGCTCTCGGGAATCACGCGCTGCAGGCGCGCGCGCAGGTCCGCTTCCGCGAGCGCCTCGCCGCCTGAGAAGGGATCGAGCACCAGCATGGCGCCGCGCAGGCGCAGGCGCACCAGGAAATGCCCCGGGAACGACACGCCCTCCAGCTCCAGGCCGATGCGCCGCCCGATCTCGAGGTAGAGCACCGACAGCGTGATCGGGATGCCGGTACGGCGGTCGATCACTTCGTTCAGGAAGCTGTTGCGCGGGTCGTAGTAGTTCCCGGCGTTGCCGCTGTAGCCTAGGTGGTCGAACAGGAACTGGTTCAGCGCCAGCACCCGTTCTTCCGCGCCGCCGCGCGGCGGCAGTCGGCCGCGCAGGCGCGCCGCGAGCCGCTCGATCTCGCCCAGGTAGCCGTCGACGTCGAGGCCCGGATAGGCGTCGGCGGCGACCAGCAGGCAGGCGCGCGCCAGGTCGATCTCGGCCTCGTCGCGCGCCAGCAGCTCGGCGAAGGGGTCGGGGGCGCCCATCAGGACGGCTCCCGCCGCATGAAGTCGCGCGGGCGGAAGCCGAGCGCAAACAGCAGCAGCCCGTAACCGAGCGCGCCTCCGAGAACAAGCGCCGCGATCCGGGGAACCTTGTGCTGCCAGGGCGCCTGCAGCCACCACGCGGCCGGATCCATCGCGAAATGCAGCGCCGCCGCCATCGCCGCGACTGCCAGCACTACCTTCAGCGTGAATACGGCCCAGCCCGGCTGCGGCGTATAGATGCGGCTGCGGCGCAGCGCGCGGTAGAGCAGCACCGCGTTCAGGCACGCGCCCAGGCCGATTGCGAGCGCGAGGCCGGCGTGCTTCAGCGGGCCGATGAAGGCGAGATTCATGAGCTGCGTCGCGACGAGCGTCAGGACCGCGATTTTCACTGGCGTCGCCACATTCTGACGCGCGTAGAAACCCGGTGCCAGGATTTTCACCATGATCATGCCTATCAGTCCCAAGCTGTAGGCGATGAGCGCCTGACGGGTCATCAGCACGTCTTCGGCAGCGAACTTCCCATAGTGAAACAGAGTCGTGATCAGGGGCACTGCGAGCACCGCCAGGGCCGCGGCCGCCGGGAGCGCGAGGACCAGCGTCACGCGCAGGCCCCAGTCGAGAAGCCTGCCGTACTCCTCGCCCGCGCCACTTGCGTAATGCCGCGACAAATTCGGCAGCAGGATCGTACCCACGGCCACGCCTAGCACGCCTGCCGGCAGCTCCATCAGCCGCTCGGCGTAGTACAGCCAGGTCACGCTGCCCGTGACGAGATAGGAGGCAAAGATGCTGTTGATGAGAAGCGACAACTGGCTCGCCGAGACCCCGAACAGGGAAGGACCCATCAGCGTGAGCACGCGCCGCATTCCGGGATGGCGCAGGTCGAGCCGCCAGCGAGGCAGCATGCCGATGCGCGCGAGGAACGGCAGCTGTAGCGCGAGCTGCAGCGCGCCGCCCGCGAACACCGCCCAGGCGAGGACCATGACCGGCGGATCGAAGTGCCCGGCAAAGAGCGCCGCGCCGACGATGAAGGAGACGTTGAGCAGCACCGGCGTGAACGCCGGCACCGCGAAGCGGCTCCAGGTGTTGAGCACGCCCGCGGCGAGCGCCACCAGCGAGATGAACAGGATGTAGGGAAAGGTGACGCGCAACATCTGCACGGTCAGTGCAAATTGCGCCGGCTTGTCGTGGAACCAGAAGGGTGCAAAGAGGTAGCCGATCACCGGCGCTGCGAGCATGCCGAGTGCCGTGACGACCACCAGCGCAAGGAATAGCGTCGTGCCGATGACGTCCACCAAGTGGCGCGTCTCGTCCGGCGACTGCCGGTTCCGGTACTCGGAAAGGATGGGAACGAATGCCTGTGAAAAGGCCCCTTCCGCGAACATGCGCCGGAGCAGATTCGGGATGCGGAACGCGACGAAGAAGGCGTCGGTGCCGGTGCCGACGTCGAAGGTGCGTGCGATGAAGAAGTCGCGCACGTAACCCAGCACGCGAGAAACGAACGTCAGGCTGCCGATCGCGGCGACCGCGCGCAGGAGGTTCATGCTAGAATCGCGCCCCCATGGCAAACATCCAGTCCTCCCGCAAGTCGGCCCGCCAGGCGGTGGTGCGCCGCGCGCACAACTTCACCCTGCGCACCGAAGTGCGTACCGCGATCAAGAACGTGAAGAAAGCCATCGCCGGCGGCAACAAGGCCGCGGCCGCGGCCGCGCTGGAGAAGTCGCGCAACGTCATCGACCGCGTCGCCGCCAAGGGCATCCTGCACCGCAACGCCGCCGCGCGCCAGAAGAGCCGCCTCGCCCAGGCCATCAAGGCAATGCAGTAGGGCGGCATCCGCGGTGCCCGGCGCGCAGCCGCCGGGCGGGCTCGATCGGCGAGTCCTCGGGCATGCGGGATTATACTTGCGCCCCTCATGGCGAAGCCCGTCAGCCGCATCCTCGTCATCAACGACGAGCACCTGGTGTTGCGCGAGTTCGTCAAGGGCCTGAACGCCGCCGCGCGCTCGCTCGACAATCCCCTGGGCATCGCCGTCTCCGGCGTCACCACCGCGAAGGAAGCACTCGCCGCCATCGAGTCCGACGGCGACCTCCAGGCCGTGCTGGTGGACGACACGCTGTACACCCTCGGCAGGAACCACGGCTCCCGGCGCCTGCAGGTCTCCGCGCTCGAGCTGGTGCAGCGCATCACGCGCTTTCGCCCCGAGCTCTCGGTCTACATCCTGATCGCGCAGGAGAAGGAGGACGACGTCGTCGACGCGCTCTTCACCGAGTCGGTGGACGGCTACTTCTACCGCGAGGAGCGCGACTACCGCGGCATCTATCGCATTCTCAACGCGCAGATCCAGGAGCGCGCGCGCACACCCTTCACCGACCAGCTCAAGAACTACGTCTGGATGGCGAAGGACCAGTGGC
>CAZAEG010000158.1:0-4710 GCA_964484035.1 uncultured Enterobacteriaceae bacterium
GACCTCGCCAAGCTGCCCGGGGCGCGGATCCTCGAGGGCCGCTTCACCGCCGTGCAGCAGGCGATCGGCACCCCCAAGGGCCGGCAGGAGGGCGCGGCGTACCTGCGCAAGTTCGCCGAGGACATCAAGGCCTCGGGCCTCGTCGCGCAGCTGATCGAGCGCCACGGCATTCGCGGCCTGTCGGTGGCGGCGCCGGGCTAGCCTCGGCATGGGCGGACTGAGGCTCACGCGCGAAAGCATCCTCGACGGCACGCTGCACGCCTCGGTGCGTGCGCTGCTCGGGCCGGGCGCGCGCTTCGCCACCGATGCGGAGCGCAGCGCGCAGGTACAGGCGATCCTCGAGCGTGCGCCGCGCCCGGGGCGCATCTGGGTGTTCGCCTTCGGCTCGCTGATCTGGAATCCGGCGTTCCATTTCGTCGAGCGGCGCACCACGCGCATCTACGGCTTTCACCGCCGGTTCTGCCTGTGGTCGCGCGCCGGCCGCGGCAGCCCCGAGCGTCCCGGCCTGATGCTGTCGCTCGAATCGGGCGGCAGCTGCTCGGGTGTCGCCTACCGCCTCGAGCGGCGCCAAGCGGCGACCGAGCTCGACGTCGTCTGGCGGCGCGAGATGTTCACCATGTCCTACCGGCCGGTGTGGACCATGGCGCGCACGTCCAAGGGCCCGGAGCCAGTGATCGCCTTCAGCGCCAACCGCGAGCATGAACGCTATGTACCCGGCCTGGAGGACGACGTGATCGCGCGCTACCTCGCCACCGGCGCCGGGCCGATGGGCCGCTGCTGCGACTACCTGTTCGACACCGTGGCGCACCTGCGCCAGCTCGGCATCCGCGACCGCAGGCTGGAGGCGCTCGAGGCCCGGGTCCGGGCGCAGGGCGCAGCGGGGTAAGCAGGCATGGCGAACCTCGTCTACCACTTTCGCTTTCCCGACGGCCGCACGGAGTCGCTCGACGCGGGCGCGGGTGCCCCGCGGACCGAATTGCCGCATTGGACCGAGCTCGGCTTTCACCAGTGCTCCAACTGCCCGCTCTCGACCGCAAAGACGAAGCACTGCCCGATGGCGGTGCGCCTGGTGCCGCTGGTCGCGCTGTTCGAAAAGGTGCGCTCGTACGACGACGTCACCGCGCAGGTGGAGTCCGACGAGCGCACCGTCACCAGGCGCACGAGCGTGCAGAAGGTGCTGCGCTCGCTGATGGGATTGCTTTCGGCGAGCAGCGACTGCCCGCACATCGAGTTCCTGAGGCCAATGGCGCACTACCACCTGCCGTTCTCGAGCCGCGAGGAAACCGTGTATCGCGTCGTATCGACCTACCTGCTCGCGCAATACTTCCTGCGCCAGCAGGGCAAGGCGGCCGATGCGGGGCTCGAGGGGCTGAAGGCGCACTACCGCGAGCTGCAGCAGGTCAACCAGGGCATGGCGGCGCGGCTCGGCGCCATCCGGGTGGCGGAAGGCGACAGCAGCGTCAACGCGCTGGTATTGCTCGACCTGTTCGCGCAATCCCTGCCGGATTCGATCGACGCGGATCTGGAAGAGCTGCTGCCCGCGTTTCAGGAATTTCTCAATATGAACTACGATCGATCCGCGCATCATGGATAAGCCCGACGCCGTCGCCCTCACGAAGTCGCTCCTCGGCTACGACACCATCAATCCGCCGGGCCGCGAAGCCGACTGCGCGCGCCACGCGGCGCAACTGCTGCAGGGCTGGGGCTACCAGGTCGAGACGCACGACTTCGAGCCGGGGCGCACCAGCGTCGTCGCGCGCGCGGGCGGCAACGGCGCCAAGGCGCCTCTCTGCCTCACCGGGCACCTGGATGTCGTGCCGCTCGGCGCGCGCGCCTGGTCGCGCGACCCGTTCGCGGGCGAGACCGACGGCGACCGGCTGTACGGGCGCGGCACCTCCGACATGAAGTCGGGGGTGGCGGCGATCATGCTCGCGGCGCGCAGCTTCGCGAAGAGGCTGCAGGGCACCCCGGGCGTCGTGCTGGTGCTCACCGCCTCCGAGGAGAACGGCTGCATCGGCTCGCGCCACCTCGCCGAGCTGCCGCAGCTGATGGGCCGCGCGGGCGCCCTGGTGGTCGGCGAGCCGACCTCGAACCATCCGTACGTCGGCCACAAGGGCTCGCTCAAGTTCCACGCGGCTTTTCGCGGCGTCTCCGCGCACGGCTCGATGCCCGAGCTCGGCGTGAACGCGATCTACATGGCCGCGCGCGCCGTCGGCGCGCTGGCGACGTTCGACTTTTGCCAGCCGCCGCACCCGGTGATGGGCGCGGCGACCCTCAGCGTCGGCACGTTCGAGGGCGGCTCGGGCGTCAACCTGGTGCCGGATGCCGCGCGCATCGGCGTCGACGTGCGCACGCTGCCCGGCATGGACCACGCGGCGCTGCTCGGGCGCCTGCGCGCCCTGATGGGCGAAGATGTGCAGATCGACACCTTCTCCGACCTGGCCGCGGTGTGGACCGCGCCCGACGCCGAATGGATGCAGCGCGTGTTCGAGATCTGCACGCCGTTCCTCGCCGCGCCGCCGGCGGTGCGCACCGCGACGTACATGACGGACGCGGCCAACCTGCGCAAGGTCTACGGCGACGTGCCGACCGTGGTGCTGGGCCCGGGCGAGCCGCAGATGGCGCACCAGACCGACGAGTACTGCAGCATGGAGCGCATCCGCCAGTCGGTCGCGATCTACGAGCGCATCATCGCCGACTGGTGCGGCGCCGGCAATTAATTGGGGACAGACCCCAATTAGTCAAGCGACCCGGCGCGCACCTTTCGCCGCAGGCACGTCGTAGCTCGCCATGAGGTCCTCGACCACCTTGTGGTAGCGGTCCCAGGGCGCTTCCCGATAGTTGTGGTTGCGCACGATGAACGACGCCCCGGCGTAGAACTTCTCGTACTGCAGGTGCCGGCCCGCGAACTCCGAGCCGATCAGGTCCCAGGCGAGCTTGTAGAGCTTCATGCGCTCGACCGCGCCCATCTGCGGGGTCTGCCAGTAGGTCTCGAACTGCGCCTTCAGCTTCTCGTCGTGCATCACGGTGATGTCGGCGGGCATCTGGAAGATGCCGCCGCCGCACAGCTCCCTCAGCGCGTCGATGATCTGCGAGTGGCTCTCGGTGCACCAGTTGAGCGCCGCGTACATGTAGCGCCGGTTGAAAGTCTTCCAGCCCCTGGGCCAGTCCTCCGCGTCCTGGATCTGGCCGGCGATCATGCCGCCGAGCGTCGCTTCGAGCGCCGAGAAGCGGCCCAGCACCTCCCGCACCGCCGGAATCTCGTTGGCCCCCGAGGCCTGCGCGATCTTGCTCGCGAGGCCGACGATGAGCTGCATCTTGGAGTGAAAGCGCACGTTCGACTGGTGATTGCCGTAGCAGTGGCCCGGCGTCTTGATGTAGATGTCGCGCGCCAGCACCGCGTCCATGTGCACGAACACGCGCTCCCAGGGCACCTTCACGTTCTCGCACATCACCATCGAGTCGGTCTCGTCGAAGCGCCAGGCGAGCGGGTTGTCGAACTCGTTCTGGGCGTGCAGCTCGAACGGCTTTCTCGACCACAGCGTCACGCCCGGCGCGTTGACGGGAATGGCGCAGGTGATCGACTCCGGAAGCTGGTTGGGCGCGAGCGGAATCAGGTTGCCGATCCAGATCTCGTTGGCGAACACCGCGCCCGTGGCGAGCATCTTCATGCCCGAGATGACCACGCCGTCGTCGTCTTCGCGCACCACGCGCAGCGTCGGGATCGGCAGGTTCTGCTTGACGTAGAACTCGGGGTTGCGCGCCGCCTGCGGCGGGATCACGGCGTACACGCCGTAGACGTCGTCCTTGCGCATGTGCTCGTAGTAGCGCGTCAGGTTGTCGGCGAACTTGCCGAACACCATCGGGTTCATCGCCATGCCGGTGACGAAGCTCGAGACGTGGTCGGGCGAGCGCCCGAGCAGGCCGTGGCTCATGTCGGCGATCGCGCGGTGCAGCTTCAGGCGCTTCTCGAGGTCCTCCCGGGTCTTCGCGCGCAGGAAGTAGGCGCTGTATTTCTCGCCCTTCTCGGTGAAGCTGAACTCGGGACTCGCCGCCTTTAGGTCGTAGATCGCGGCCATCGAGCGCGCGGCGTTCTTGAACGCGGGATGCGTGGTGACATCGTCCACCTTCTCGCCGCCGATGTAGACCACGCGCCCGTCGCGCAGCGATTTCAGGTGCTCGGCTCCGCTCTTCAGCATGGCGGCCTCCTACTTCTGCGTCCCGCTGGTTTCGTAGTAGTGGATCTCGTAGAGCAGGCAGCCGCCCCTGCTGGCGAACGGCCCGTGGTGCACGCCCGGCGGCCGGCAGGCGTAAGTGAAGGCCTGCGAGGACTCGCCGCCCCGCCCCTTCGCGTCGTTGCCGACGACGAGATCGCCCTGCACCAGGAACACCTCCTCCCAGTGGTCGTGCACGAAGGGCTCGATGGAGAAGGCGCCCGGCTCCAGCCTGAGCAGGCGCGTGCGGCTGCCCCGCTTCGCCGTCTCGTCTATGTCCGAGGCGAGGATCTTCTGCGTGAAGCCGGGCGGGTAGCCGGGCGGCGTTTCCCAGCCCGATTTCAGGTCGATTCCGACGAACTCCAGGTGCTGCTTCGGCTTGGCCATGCGCTTTCCTCGAACCGGCGTTGACTCGGAAGAGTCTCCCTTCGCACAATGCCCGTGTCAAGCAATCCACCGGGAGGAAGAACATGCTGAAGCTCTATGGCCAGTACCG
>CAZAEG010000159.1:0-3288 GCA_964484035.1 uncultured Enterobacteriaceae bacterium
TGGGGCTTTTTCAGGAAGTCGTTGCGGTCGACCGAAGCCACCACCAGGTCCATGCGCTTGCCCGAGCGGGCGAGGGTGAGCGCCACTTCCGCCCCGGCCGGGCCGAGGGCCCAGACGCGCCGGAACAGGTCGGCGAGCCCCTGGGGCCGCTCGCCCGCCACCGCCACCACGACGTCGCCGAGCTTGACCCCGGCGCGGTCGGCCGGCCCGCCGGCGGCCAGGCCGGCCACCCCGAGCCTGGCCCCCATCTCGGTGGTGTACATGCCGAGCCAGGGACGCGCGGCGCGGCGCGCCCGCCCGCGCTTCACCAGGTCCTCCAGGATCGGCTCGAGGATGTCCACCGGCACGAACATGTTGCCCTGGACGGTTCGCTCGCCCTGCTTTTCCTCCACCAGCAGCGAGCCCACGCCGAGGAGCTTGCCGTCGCCGCCGATCAGCGCCGTGCCGCCCCATTGCGGATGCGCGGGCGATGCGAACAGCGCCTCGTCCAGCACGTACTCCCAGTAGCCGGCGAATTCGCGCTTGTCGAACAGCTCCGCCTTCAAGGCGTGCGCGCGCCCGCCGTGGCCGGCGATCAGGACCTCGTCGCCGACCCGCGCGCGCGCCGCCGAGCCGCGCGCGAGCGCCGGCGCGCCAAGGCGCCCGAGCGGCATCACCAGGCCGAGGCCCGTGGCCTGGTCGTAGGCGAGGGGATGCCCGGCGAGCACCGCACCCTGGCCCGTGGTGATCCAGACGGCCGTCGCCTCGGTGACGAGGTAGCCGATGGTGAGGATCAGGCCGTCGTCGCCGATGGCGATGCCGTTGCCCACGCGCTCGGTGCCGAGAATCTGCGCCGTGAAGGCGTCCTCGGGCACCTCCGTGCGCAGCAGCACGAGCGCGCCGAGCGCCCGCTCCAGGTCGAAGTCCCAGTCCTCCGGCCGGGGCCGCAGCTCGGCGGGGAATGCCCAGTCCGGCTCGCTCATGCGGGCACTGTTGCGTGCCCGCACGCGCGCGTCAAGTCCGGCTTTTACGTCCCCGTCCGCTTGACCAGGACCCCTTGCGGGGCGCGTTCCATCATGCTGATCTCGCCCGCGAGCTCGGCGCCTTCCTCGACCTTGATCTTGGCGTAGCGGATCTTGCCCGAGACCTTGCCGGTGGCGTGGATGACGAGCTGCTTGCGCACCGTCAGATCGCCTTCCAGGCGGCCGTGGATCTCCGCGGTGTCCACGGCGACCGTGCCGCAGAACACGCCGTTCTGGGCGATCTGCAGCACGCGCGAATCGAGCGTCGCCTCGATGCGGCCCTCGACCACCAGCGTGTCGCAGTCGGCGATCTCCACGCCCTTCATCTTGATGTCGGGGCCGACGATCAGCTTCGCCTCCTTGCGCTCCTCCGCCTTGTCGATCGAGGGCTTGGGCGCTTCCGGGGCCTTGGCGGCCTCGGGGCCGGTGGCGGCCGGCGTCGCGGGCGGCGGCGTCGGGCTGCGGAAGAACGATTCGTTGCGGCGGAACAGGCTGTCTTTCTGGAGCATGGGAATCTCCCTTGGATGGTTTGCGGCCAAGGAATCCGCATGCATCGATCGTGCCTGTCATGAAGCCACAAGAAAACAGATACTTAGGAAAGCAACTTGAAGCGTCCGCGTCGGCCCGCGGCGACGCCGTAGGGTGGGCCGCAGGCCCACCCTACGCGGCGAATTCGCGCAGCACGCGTCCGGGCAGGCGTTTCAGGTCGCGCACGCCGTTCACCCAGACGCCGCGCACGCCCACCGCGGGCGTGGTCAGGCGCGGACGGCCGCCGGGCAAATCGAACACGCGCTGCTTCGCGCCGCGGCCGACCGTGGCCGGATCAAACAGCAAAAAATCAACGGCATAGCCGGGCTTGAGGACCCCGCGCGCGCGGATGCCGAAGAGCTGCGCCGGGGCACTCGTCAGCCGTCGCACCGCCTCGGGCAGCGTGAGCGCGCCGCGCTCGCGCACCCAGTGCCCGAGCAGGTGCAGGCCGAAGCCGGCGTCGTCGAAGAAGGTGAGATGCGCACCGGCGTCGGACAACGACACCAGGCTCGCGGGGTGGCGCAGCATCTCGGCCACCGCCTGCTCGTCTGAGTTGAGCAGCATGGCGTTGAACACGGTGTCGAGGTTCTCCGCCAGCGCGAGGTCGAGCATGACGTCGAGCGGATCGCGTCCGGTCTCGCGCGCCAGCGCGCCGATCGAGCGCCGCTCCGTGTCCTTCCTCGCGGACTCCACCACCTCCACCTGGTCCCACTGGGCGTTGAAGATGCGGAAGTGGGCCGGCTGCGAGAGCTCGGCCCGCACCGCGTCGCGGAAGGTCTTCCCGGCGAGCGTCGCCTTGTAGGCATCGCCCTTGAGCGGCAGCGCCGGCTTCCAGGATTCGAGCGCCTCCAGCAGGTAGGGCGAGCGCAGCGTGAAGTCCATGGACAGCGGGCAGCACGAGATCGCGCCGACGAGGCGATGGCCGCGCGCGTTCGCCTGCGCGATCGCCTCCAGGTCCGAGAACACCGCGCCGGGATTGGTGCTGTTGTGCAACAGCGCGGCGATCACCACCGGGCGCGTCGACTGCGCGGCGAGCTCCTCGAGAAACGCGATCCCGGTCTGCCCGCCCTTGGTGCGCATGAACACGCCGCCTCCCGCCTCCTTCAGCGCGCCGACCAGCGCGCGCATGCGCTCGACCTCCTGCGCCGTTGCCGCGCGCCGCGGATGACGAAGTCATTCATGCCCCTATACTAACGGCACCATGAAAGGAAAAACCGTAGTGGTCACCGGCGCCGCGACCGGCATCGGCAAGGCCACCGCCGACCTCTTCGCTTCCCGGGGTTATATGATCGCCCGGCTCGATCTTGAGCCGGGCGAAAGCATTCTGCCTTGCGATGTGACCGACGAGTCCGCTGTCGAGAAGACGCTTGAGCAGATCGGCAGGATTGACATTCTGGTGAACAACGCCGGCATCGCAATTCGCAAGAACTCCCTGGAGATCACGCGCGAGGAATGGGATCGGGTAATGGCCGTGAACGTCTCCGGCATGTTCCTGTGCTCCAGGATTGCCGCCAGATCCATGAAGCAAAGCGGCGGCGGCGCGATCGTGAACCTCGCCTCGATCATGGGCTTGTCCGGCGGCCTGTTCCCCAATCCCGCCTACCAGGCCTCCAAGGGCGCGGTGGTGAACCTCACCCGCGCGCTGGCGCTGGAGTTCGCGCCGCTCGGCATCCGCGTGAACGCGGTGGCGCCGACTTTCGTGCGCACCGAGCTCACCACGCCGATCTTCTCCAATCCCGAGGTGCTGGCGAAGGTGATG
>CAZAEG010000160.1:0-6244 GCA_964484035.1 uncultured Enterobacteriaceae bacterium
CGGCATTCTCGGCCCGACGACGAGCCGCTTCACGGTGGATCTCGTCGAGCCGCGCTTCACCGGCGCCTACCTCGCGCTGATCGGCTTCGCGCTGGCCACCCTGGCGCTGCTGCGCTTCGTGCGCATCCCGATGCCCAGTGCCCGGACGCAGGCCGCGCCCGGCCGGCCGCTCGCGGTGATCGTCGCGCAGCCGAAATTCATCGTCGCCGTCATGTCGGGCGCCATCGGCTACGGCGTCATGAACTTTCTCATGACCTCCACCCCGATCGCCATGGGCGTGTGCGGCCATCCCTATGGCGATGCCGCCTTCGTCATCTCTTCGCACGTGGTCGGCATGTTCGCGCCCTCCTTCATCACCGGGGGATTGATCAGGCGCGTGGGCGTGCTGCCCGTGATGTTCGCCGGCGCGCTGCTCAATTTCGCCGCCATCGCCATCGCGCTCTCGGGTATCTCCGTGCCGCACTTCTGGGGGTCCCTGGTGCTGCTCGGCGTGGGCTGGAACTTCCTTTTCATCGGCGGCACGGCGCTGCTCACCGAGACCTACCGGCCCGAAGAGATGGCGAAGGCGCAGGGCGCGAACGATCAGGTAATCTTCATCATGATGGCGATCTCCTCGTTCACCTCCGGCCTGACGGTGACCGCCGCGGGCTGGGAGCGCGTCAATCTCTTCGCGCTGCCGATGGTGGCCGTCGTGGCGCTTGCCATCGTCTGGTACGGCATGACGCACCATCGCCGCAAGGGCGTCGCATGAGGCCGCCCGCGGCCCCCGGCCAGCGCCTCGAGGAGGTCGATACGCCGGCGCTGATCCTCGATCTCGACGCCTTCGAGGCGAACCTGCGCACGCTCGCCGACGCGGTGCGCGGCACGGGCGTGCGCGTGCGCACGCACGCGAAGACGCACAAGTGCCCCGAGGTGGCGAAGCGCCAGATGGCGCTCGGCGCGGTCGGCGCCTGCTGCCAGAAGGTGTCGGAGGCCGAAGCGCTGGTGGCGGGCGGCATCACCGACGTGCTGGTGACGAATGAAATCGTCGGCGCGCCGAAGCTCGAGCGCCTCGCGCGCCTCGCGGGGCGCGCGCGGGTCGGCGTCTGCGTGGACGATGCGGCGAACGTGCGCGAACTCGACGCGGCCGCCGGCCGCGCCAGCGCTACGCTCGACGTCTACGTGGAGCTGGAAGTGGGCATGGGGCGTTGCGGCGTGGCGCCGGGCGAACCGGCGCTTGCGCTGGCGCGCGCGGCGACCGCCTGCCCGCACCTGCGCTTCGCGGGGTTGCAGGCCTACAACGGGCGCGCGCAGCACGTGCGCACGATCGCCGAGCGGCGCGCGCTCATCGAGCGCGCGGCCGGGCAGGTGCGCGCCACGCGCCGGCTGCTGGAGGAGAACGGCATCGCCTGCCCGACGGTCACCGGCGCCGGCAGCGGCACCTTCATGCTGGAGGTGCAGACGGGCGCCTGGAACGAGATCCAGCCCGGCTCCTATGCCTTCATGGACGCGGACTACGCGCGCAACGAGCAGGGGGCGCCGCTGCCGCGCTTCGCGCACGCGCTGTTCGTGCTCGCCACCGTCATGAGCCGCGGCGGCGGCGCGCGCGCCATCGTCGATGCGGGCCTGAAGGCCTCGAGCGTCGATTCCGGCATGCCCGCCGTGTGGCAGCGCCCCGGGCTCGCCTACGTGCTCGCCTCCGACGAGCACGGCTTCATCGAGATCGCGCCCGGCGCCGCGGCGCCGGCGCTCGGCGAGAAGCTGCTGCTCGTGCCCGGGCACTGCGACCCTACGATCAACCTCTACGACTGGTACGTTTGCGTGCGCCGGGGAGTGGTGGAATCGCTGTGGCCGATCACCGCGCGGGGGGCGCTGACCTGAGCCGGCAGCAGCCCCGCTGGGGGGTGGTGATCGCCGCGTTCACGCTCATGTTCATGGGCTTCGGCGCGGCATACTCGTTCGCCGCGTTCTTCACCGCGTTCCAGGCGGAGTTCGGCGCCTCGCGCGCGCACGTCTCGCTCGTCTTTTCGCTGTGCGCGCTGCTCTGGTTTTCCGCCGGGGTGCCGGGCGGCATGCTCGCCGACCGCTTCGGACCGCGTGGCGTATGCCTTGCCGGCGCGCTGTGCCTCGCTGCCGGCCTGGCGCTCGCCGCCAACGCGCCGTCGGTCGAGCTGCTCTACCTGACCTACAGCATCGGCGCCGGGCTCGGCATCGGCCTTTCCTACGTGCCGTCGGTCGCCGCCGTGCAGCAGGCGTTCGTGCAGCACCGTGCGCTCGCTTCGGGCATCGCCGTGTCGGGCATTGGCGCCGGGAATCTCGTCATGCCGTTGGCGGCCGCGTGGCTGATCGGGCTGGTGGGCTGGCGGCACGCCTACCTTGCCCTCGCCGCGACCCTGCTCCTGCTCTCGGTGCCGGCGGCGCTCGCGCTCGGCGGGCGCAAGTCCGTGCGCCGCGGCGTGAACGGCGCGCCGCTTGCCGGCATGACGCTCGCGCAAGGATTGCGCAGCCCGCCGTTCTGGCTGCTCTACGGCGTGGCGCTGCTCATCTGCGTGGGCTTTTTCGTGCCGATGGTGCACCTCGTGCCCTACGCGCTCGACGCCGGGTTGACCGAGGCGCAGGGCGTCTCGCTCGTCAGCCTTCTCGGCCTGGGGAGCCTGCTCGGGCGCTTCTTCGTCGGCGCGATCGCCGACCGGCTCGGCCACATGCGCTCGCTCATCGTCATCGCCGCCGGCCTCGGCCTCATGTTCCTGCTGTGGTGGGTGTCGCAGCGCTACCTGCCGCTCGCGGTGTTCGCGGTGGTCTTCGGCTCGCTCTATGGCGGCTACGTCGCGATCATGCCCACCGTGTGCATGGACGTCTTCGGCCCGCGCGCGCTCTCCGCCCTGATCGGCGCCCTGTACACCGCGGCGGGACTGGGCACGCTCGTCGGGCCGACGTTCGCCGGCGCGAGCTTCGACCTCACCGGCAGCTACGACGTGTCGATCCTCGCCTGCGCGGGGCTGAGCTTCGCCGGCGCCGCGCTCGCCGCGCTGATGCGCCGGCACCTGCCGGTGCGGCGCGCATGAGTGGCATGCCGGCGCTTACGGTGAGCGAGGCGCGCGGCGTGCGCACGCTGCACGTCGGCGGCGAGGCCATCCAGAGCTCGATGCGCCTCTCGGACCCGTTCGCGCTCGAGCTCGAGTACACGCGCTGCATGATGTGCTTCCTCCTCTTCCACCCGCGCCCCGCGCGGGCGCTGAAGATCGGCCTGGGCGGCGGCTCGCTGGTGAAGTTCTTCTGGCGGCGCCTGCCATGGATGCGCACGCGCGTGGTGGAGCTCGACCCGCGCGTGGTGCAGGTGGCGCGCGAGCAGTTCCACCTGCCGGCGGACGACGCGCGCCTGGCGGTGGAAATCGGCGACGGCGCCGAGGCGCTCGCCCCCGAGTGCTGCGACCTGCTCGTCGTCGATGCGTTCGCCGACGAGCATCCGCCGGCGGCGCTCGTCAGCCAGGCGTTCTTCGACGCGGCCTGGCTCGCGCTCGAGGCGCCGGGCGTGCTGGTGCTGAACCTGATGAACGACGACGCGAAGCTCGACCAGCGCATCGGGCGCGTCGAGGGCGCCTTCGGCGGCGCGGTGCTGGCGCTGCCCGCGCTCTATGACCCGAACGTGATCGTCGTCGCGCTGAAGGGCGCGCCGCGCGCCGTGGCGTGGGATGCGCTCGAGCGCCGCGCGCACGCGCTGCACAAGCGCTTCGGCCTGCCGTTCGCGCGCTACGTGCCGCGCCTCAAACGCATGAACCGCTTCGACGCCGGGGCTCTTATAATCGTCCCCGAAGGAGGCGGCGCATGATTCTCTCGAGCGACAGCTTCAACGACAAGGGCGCGATTCCCGGCAAGTTCGCGTTCGGCGTGGCCGACTTGAAGACCCACGTCAAGCTCTCCGACAACCGCAACCCCCACTTCGCCTGGCGGGACCTGCCGGCGGGAACGAAATCGCTGGTACTCGTCTGCCACGACGGCGACGTGCCCTCGAAGCCCGACGACGTCAACCAGGAAGGACGCCAGGTCCCGGCGACGCTGCCGCGCATCGACTTCTACCACTGGCTGCTCGTGGATCTGAAGCCCGACGCCGGGCCGATCCGAGAGGGCGAATTCTCCAGCGGCGTCACCGCGGGCGGCAAGTCCGGCCCGGCCGGGCCGCGCGGCACGCGCCAGGGCGTGAACGACTACACCGCCTGGTTCGCGAGCGACAAGGACATGGCGGGCGAGTACTTCGGCTACGACGGCCCCTGCCCGCCGTGGAACGACTCCATCGTGCACCGCTACGTGTTCACGCTGTACGCGCTCGGCGTGGAGGCCTGCCCGGTCGAGGGCTCCTTCCGCGGCGGCGAGCTCCTCAAGGAGATTCAGCCGCACGTGCTCGGCAGCGCGAAGCTCACGGGCACCTATTCGCTCAACCCGGCGGTGAAGGCCTGAGCGCATTTCCGGGCGGGCAGTGGGAGCTGCTCGCGCTGATCCCGATCGCCTTTGCCGGGTCGCTCGTCTTCGGGCTGACCGGCTTCGGCTCCGCGCTGGTCACCATTCCGCTGGCGACGCATTTCGTGCCGCTGCAGTTCGCGCTGGCGCTGTTCGCGCTCGCCGACCTGTCGAGCGCGCTGCGCGTGGGATTCGAGAAGCCGAAGAACGCGGTGAAGGCGGAATGGACGCGGCTCGTGCCGATGATCGTCGTCGGCACTGCGCTCGGGGCCACGGTGCTCGTCAACCTGCCGCGTGCGGCGGGGATGCTCGCCCTGGGCCTGTTCGTGTTCGGCTACGCGCTGTACAGCCTGTTTCGCCATGAATCGCGCAGGGTGATCGCGGCCGGCTGGGCGTGGATCGCCGGCCTTGCGGGAGGAATCACCAGCACGATGTTCGGCGCCGGCGGCCCGCCGTATGCGATCTACCTGTCGCAGCGCGGCCTGAGCAAGGAGCAGTTCCGCGCGACGATGGGGTTCGCCACGCTGACCAGCATTTCGGTACGCGTCGTCGCTTTCCTGCTGACGGGGCTGCTGCTCGAGCCGAAGGTGTGGCTGATGGCGCTTGGCGTGGTGCCTGCAGCGCTGCTCGGGATCGCGGTGGCGCGCCGCATGTTCCTCAGGATTTCCCGCAAGCAGCTGCTGCGGGCGGTGGCGGTGGTCCTGCTGCTGACGGGCGGCGGCCTCGTGGTGCGCGCGCTTGGCTAGCGCCCGTACATGTAATCGCGCGTCCACGGCAGCGGGTTCCGGCGCGGATCCCCGGCCTTCACCGCGAGCACCTGCTGAATCGACACCCAGCCCTGCGCGAACGCATGCGCGCAGCCGGCGAGATACGTCCGCCAGATGCGCAGCCGCTTCTCCCCGGCGAACGCCTTCGCCTTCTCGAGGTTGCCTTCCAGCCGCTCGCTCCACTGCTGCAGGGTTTTCGCGTAGTGCAGCCGCAGGGTCTCCGCATCCATGACCTCGAGCCCCGCGGCGCCCATCTGCCGGATGACCAGCGAGAGGTGCGGCAGCTCGCCGTGCGGAAAGACGTACTTGCCGATGAAATCGCCGCCCCCCAGGCCGACGGAGCGGCTGTCGGGATCGACGGACGTGAGGCCGTGATTGAGTACGATGCCGCCGTCGGTGAGCAGCCGCCGGATGGCGCCGAAGTACACGGGCAGGTTCTTCAGGCCGACGTGCTCGAACATGCCGACGGAGGCGATCTTGTCGAAGACGGCCGTACCGGGCACGTCGCGGTAGTCCTGCAGGCGTACTTCGCACTCGTCCTGCAGCCCGGCTGCCTTGATGCGCTCGTTGGCGAGCGCGTGCTGGTTTTCCGAGAGCGTGATGCCGAGCGCCTTGACGCCGTAGCGCGTGGCCGCGTGCATCGCCAGCGCGCCCCAGCCGCAGCCGATGTCCAGGAACCGCTCGCCGGGCTTGAGCATCAGCTTGCGACAGATGTGGTCGAGCTTCTGCTCCTGCGCGAGCTCGATCGATTCCTCGCCGGTCTTGTAGTAGGCGCAGGAGTAAACCATGCGCGCGTCGAGCCACAGCCCGTAGAAGTCGTTCGAGACGTCGTAGTGGTAGCGGATCGCCGCCGCGTCGGTCTTCTTCGAGTGCAGGTTGCGCAGCAGCGCCGGCGCGCGCCCCTTGCGGTCCCCGCCCAGGCGCCGCGCCAGGCTCTCCGCGGCGCGGATGGCCTCGCCGATCGGGCCCTCGACCTCGAGGAGCCCCTCGACATAAGCCTCGCCGAGCTTCGCCAGGTCGGCGTTCATGAGGTACTTGAGGGA
>CAZAEG010000161.1:0-4557 GCA_964484035.1 uncultured Enterobacteriaceae bacterium
GCGTCCGTGTAGACGATCTGCGGCCCGCCGCGCGACTCGAAGTGCACCTCGAAAAAGCCCGGCAGCGGCGACGGTTTCACGCTTTCGACGCGCGCGCCGCCGAGCGCCGCCTCGACCACGCGGCGGATCGTCGCCTCGTCCGCGAACGCGCTTGCCGCAGCGAGCATCGCCGCCGCACCTGCCAGTAGGAATTTGATCACGCCATCGCCTGCCGAATGAGAAGGTTCTTTAGGACCGGCAAATGCCCGACCAGGTTCAATCCGGCGTTGCGCACGCGTTCGACGCTTGTCGCCTTCGTCCCGAACAGCCGGTACAGGCCGTGCACGGCCGCGTCCATGGCAAACAGGTCCCCGGCACGCGCGCGCTCGTAGCGCCGCAGCAGGCGCAGGTCCCCGGCATCGCGACCCGGTTCCCGGCCCTCGAGCACCCCGGTCAGCACCCGCGCGTCCTGCAGGCCGAGGTTGGCGCCCTGCCCGGCCAGTGGGTGAATCACATGCGCCGCGTCGCCCACCAGCGCCACGCGCGGCGCCACCCTGCGCCGCGCCGAAATGCGCCGCAGCGCAAATGCCCGCGCCGGCGTCACCAGACTGAATTCGCCGAAGACGTGGCCGCTGGCCGCCGCCACCTCGTGGCACAGTGCCGCCGGCTCGAGCGACAGCAGGCGCTCGGCTGCGTCGACATGCGTCGACCAGACCATCGACACATGGTTGCCGGGCAGCGGCAGCAGCGCGAGCACCGGACCGCCCTGGAACCACTGATGGGCCACGTGCCGATGCGCCCGCTCGCAAGCGAAGTTGGCCACCACCGCGCGTTGCGGATACTCGTCGCGTGTGGTGGCGATGCCCGCCTGCTCGCGCACGAAAGACTGCGCGCCGTCCGCGCCCACCACCAGCCGGGCGCCGAGCGAGCGCCCGCCGCGCAGCGTGAGCTGCGCCTGGTCCGGCGCGAGCACCAGGCTCTCCAGCCGCCCGGCAGATGCCGGCGAGCGACGCAGCGCCGAGTGCAGCGCGCCATCTTCCACGATCCACGCCAGCTCGCCCACGCCGGCGCGATAGGCGTCGAACTCCAGCGCCGAGCGCCCGTTGTCGCCGTACACGCGTATGGCGCGGACCGGCGTGATCCGATCGGGCGCCATCTCCTGCCACGCGCCGATCGAGGCGAGAAAGGCGGCATTGCCCGGCGTAATCGCATAGACGCGGGAATCAAAGCCCTTCGGCGGCGTCGCGGGCACGGCGGACTCGTCCGCCACCAGCGCCACGCTCAAACCGCGCACAGCGCGCGCCAGGGCCGCGCCCGCAAGCCCCGCGCCGACAATGGCTACGTCAACATCCATGCATGCATTCTGGATTAAAATTCGCCATGCGTGGCGAATTAGCTCAGCTGGTTAGAGCAGCGGAATCATAATCCGTGTGTCCGGGGTTCGAGTCCCTGATTCGCCACCACTTCTCCTTTCCCGCCGCATGCCGATGACGCGCTTGCTGGCCGCAATTCTCCTCGCCTTGCTCGTGGCAACCGCCCACGCGCAGCTGCGCCCGCTGCCCGCGCAGGCCAAGCTCGGCAAGATCCGTCACATGCAGGAGATGATCGTGCAGATCGACGGCAAGCTGGCGCGCCTGTCGCGCGGCGCGCAGGTGCGCGATGCGCACAACCGTATCGTCGTGCCGGCGGCGATCCCCGCCGGCAGCCTGATCAAGTACACGCTGAACGCGCAGGGCGAAGTGTCCGCCGTGTGGATCCTGAGCGCGCAGGAAGCGGGCCAATGAGCGGCAAGCTCTACCTTCGCACCTACGGCTGCCAGATGAACGAGGTCGACTCGGCCCTCATTTCCGGCGTGCTCGCCAGCGCCGAGGGGCTCGAGCCCGTAGCGCGCGCGGACGAGGCCGACGTCATTGTCTTCAACACCTGCTCGGTGCGCGAAAAGGCGCAGGAAAAAGTGTTCGCCGATCTCGGGCGCGTGAAGCACCTGAAGCGCGCCAACCCGCGGCTCATGATCGCCGTCGGCGGCTGCGTCGCGAGCCAGGAAGGCGCCGGCATCGTCGCGCGCGCGCCGTTCGTCGACGTGGTGTTCGGCCCGCAGACGCTGCACCGCCTGCCCGAGCTCCTCGCGCGCCGGCGCGCGAGCGGCCAGGCGCAGGTCGACGTCAGCTTCCCCCAGATCGAGAAGTTCGACCGCCTGCCCGCGCCGCGCGTCGCGGGGGCAAGCGCCGTCGTCTCCGTCATGGAGGGCTGCAGCAAGTACTGCAGCTTCTGCGTCGTGCCCTACACGCGCGGCGAGGAAGTGTCGCGGCCGTTCGCCGACGTGATGGCCGAGATCGCCGCGCTCGCCGAGCGGGGCGTGCGCGAAGTGACGCTCCTCGGCCAGAACGTCAACGCCTGGCGCGGCAGAATCGGCGGCGCGCATGCCGATTTCGCGGAGCTGCTGCGCTACGTGGCCGAGATCGACGGCATCGGGCGCATCCGCTACACCACCTCGCACCCGCGCGAGTTCACGCAACGCCTGATCGACGTGCATGCGCAGCTCGCCGCACTCGCGCCGCACGTGCACCTGCCCGTGCAGTCGGGCGCCGATCGCGTGCTCGCCGCCATGAAGCGCGGCTACACCGCGCTCGAGTACCGCTCGATCGCGCGGCGGCTGAAGCAGGCGCGGCCGGAGCTCAGCCTCACCTCCGACTTCATCGTCGGCTTTCCCGGCGAGACCGAGGCCGATTTCGCCTCCACCCTGGCGCTCGCGTGCGACCTCGGTTTCGACGGCTCGTTCTCGTTCCTCTACAGCCCGCGGCCCGGCACGCCCGCGGCGGAGCTCGCCGACGCCACGCCGCGGGAGGAAAAGCTCGAGCGCCTGCAGCGCCTGCAGGCGCTGCTCGACGCGCAGTCGCGCGCGGTGAGCGCGTCGATGGTCGGCGGCATCGAGCGCGTGCTCGTCGAGGGCCCCTCGCGCAAGGACGCGCGCGAGCTCGCCGGCCGCACCGGCAACAATCGCGTGGTGAACTTCCGCGCGCCGCCGGCGCTGGCAGGGCGCTTCGCGGACGTGCGCGTCACCGCGGCGCGCGCGCACTCGCTGCGCGGCGAGCTCGTCGATGCCTAGCAAGCCCGTCGAGGTGCACCTCGAGCCGGTGGACAACCTGCGCCTTGCGCGCCTGTGCGGCGCGCTGGATGCCAACCTGCGGCAGATCGAGTCGGCGCTCGACGTGTCGATCGCGCGCCGCGGCGGCCGCTTCACGGTGCGCGGCGAGCCGCAGCAGGCCGAGCGCGCGGCGCGCGCGCTCGAGCACTTCTACGACAAGGCGGCGACCGAGCTGAGCCTGGACGACGTGCAGCTCGGCCTCACCGAGTTGGCGCTGGGCAAGCCCCCGGCGCCGCCCGATCCCGGGCCGGCGCTGCTCACGCGCCGCGCCGACCTGCACGGACGCACGCCGCGCCAGGTGCAGTACATCGAGCACATCCTCGCGCACGACATCACCTTCGGCGTCGGCCCGGCCGGCACCGGCAAGACCTACCTGGCGGTGGCCTGCGCGGTGGACGCGCTCGAGCGCGACAAGGTGAAGCGCATCGTGCTGGTGCGGCCCGCGGTCGAGGCCGGCGAGCGCCTCGGCTTCCTGCCCGGGGACCTGGCGCAGAAGGTCGACCCCTACCTGCGGCCGCTCTACGACGCGCTCTACGACCTGATGGGATTCGACAAGGTGGGCAAGCTCCTCGAGCGCGGCACCATCGAGCTGGCGCCGCTCGCCTACATGCGCGGCCGCACGCTCAACCACGCCTTCGTCATCCTCGACGAGGCGCAGAACACGACGCCCGAGCAGATGAAGATGTTCCTCACGCGCATCGGCTTCGGCGCCAAGGCGGTGGTGAACGGCGACGTCACGCAGACCGACCTGGCGCGCGGACAGAAGAGCGGCCTGATCGAGGCGCGGCGCATCCTCGCCGAGGTGCGCGGCATCGTCTTCACCGATTTCAGCGCTGCGGACGTCGTGCGCCACCCGCTGGTGGCGCGCATCATCGATGCGTACGAAAAGCACGCCGAAGCGCCGCCGACGAAGTAGCGTCGCCGTGCAGCGCGCGGTGCGCGGCGCGCCCTCTGCCGTGCGTCTGCGCGCGTGGGCGCGGGCGGCGGCGCGTCCCGGTCAGCAGATCACGCTGCGCGTGGCCGGCGCCGCGGAGGCGCGCACGCTCAACCGCGCCTTCCGCAAGCGCGACTACGCCACGAACGTGCTGTCGTTCTCGTACGGCCCCAACCATGGCGACCTGGTCCTGTGTCATCCCGTAATCGCGCGCGAGGCGCGTGAGTGGAAAAAGGAGCTCTCGGCGCATTACGCGCACCTCGTGGTCCACGGCATGCTCCACCTCCGCGGCCTGCGCCATGGACGGCGCATGGAGCGTGCCGAGACACTGCTCCTCGCGCGCCTCGGGTTCGGCGACCCCTACGCGCTAAAATGAGCCGTCCGGCATGAACGACCCCACCCGACCCAGCCTGCTCGAGCGCCTGTCCGCGCTCATCCTGCGCGAGCCCGAGGACCGCGCGCAGCTCCTGGCGCTGCTGCGCTCGGCCTACCAGAGGAA
>CAZAEG010000162.1:0-5162 GCA_964484035.1 uncultured Enterobacteriaceae bacterium
AAACGGCGCAGGCAGGCGTCCCAGAGGCTTTGCATGTTCTCGACGGTCTCGCGCAGCGCGTTGTTCGGGGCTTCACCGGGGCCGCGCTTGGCGCGCCGGCGAGGATGAAATTTTACCCCTTCCGCGCAACGTTATCCACAGGATTGCGGCGCCTGCGGCGCGCTTTTCAGAGCGGCGCAAGTATTTGACAATGCTGCGCAGCGCAGGCTCTAATACCGCCCTTTTTCGCAGCGAGCATGCCGATGAAGCGCACTTACCAGCCGTCAAAGACTCGCCGCGCCCGGCGCCATGGGTATCTTGTGCGCAGCCGCACCGCGTCGGGTCGTGCGGTACTGCGCGCCCGCCGCGCGCGCGGGCGCAAGCGGCTCGCCGTCTAGGCTGCAGAGGAGCGTGCGCAAGGCGGCGCGCTACGGCTTCGGCGCGGAGCGCAGGCTGGCGCGCAGCGCGGAGTTCGAGCGGCTGCTGAGCCGGGGCACGCGGCGTAGTTTCTCGGGTTACACCTTTTACCTGGAGCGCCGCGCGGAAGGGCCGCCGCGGCTGGGAATACTCGTGTCGCGCAAGCACGCGGCAAAGGCTACGGAGCGCAATGGCATCAAGCGGTGCATACGTGAGGCATTCCGGCTCGAGCAGGCGCGCCTCGGCGCGCTCGACGTGCTGGTGCGCCCGCCCTACGGCGCGCGCGCCTCGACGGCCATGCTAGCGCGGGTGCGCGAGCTGTTCAGCAGGCTCGAGCCATGACCGGCTTGTTGCGCCTGGCGCTGCGCGGCTATCAGTACTTCGTCAGCCCTCTGCTCGGGCCTTCCTGCCGCTTTCACCCCAGCTGCTCGCAGTACGCGGACGAAGCCCTTGCGCGCCACGGGCTCCTGCGCGGCGGCTGGCTTGCCGGCCGCCGGCTGTGCCGCTGCGGCCCGTGGCACCCGGGCGGCTACGATCCGGTGCCGCCGCGGGCCCGGGACTAGGGCGGCATCGGGGCGCCATGGATACCCAGAGACTGATCCTGTTTTTCATCTTCAGCTTCTCGCTGCTGCTGCTGTGGGACGCGTGGCAGAAGGAGCAGCAGCCCAAGACGGGTCAGGCCCCCGCGGTGCAGTCCACGCCCGGCGTGCCGACGCCCGCCAAGCCGCTCGCCGCGCCGCCGCCGCCGAGCGCTGCGGCGACACCCGCGCCGGCGGCGCCCGCAGTTCCGGGCGCGGCCTCTGCGCCGGATCAATCCGAGACCGTGCAGGTCACCACCGACCTGCTGGTCGCCGACATCAGCACGATGGGCGCCACGCTCGCGCGCCTCGAATTGCGCAAGCACAAGGATGCCAACGATCCGACCCGCAACTTCGTGCTGCTGGGGGCCGAACATTCCTACAGCGCGCAGAGCGGCTTGATCGGCGAGGGCATGCCCAATCACCGCTCCCTGTGGCGCGCGCTGCCCGGCGAGCGCAGCCTTGCGGCGGGCGCCGACAAGCTGCAGGTGCGCTTCGCGGCCGAAGGGCCGCAGGGGGTGGCGGTGGAAAAGGTGTACACGTTCCACCGCGACAGCTACCTCGTCGATGTCGCCTTCGAGCTGAAGAATGCGGGCGGCGCGCCGGTCGCCGCGTACGCCTACTACCAGATCGTGCGCGACGACAAGGCGCCGACCGGCGAGAGCCGCATGATGTACGTCTACACCGGCCCCGTGTACTACACGCCGGAGGGCGCGTTCCACAAGGTCGATTTCTCCGACATCGAGAAGGGCAAGGCGGACCTGCCGAAGGAGGCGCGCGAGGGCTGGATCGGGATGATGCAGCACTACTTCGTTTCGGCCTGGCTGCCGGCCGATAAAGCGCCGCGCGAGTTCTACGCGCGCAAGCTCCCCGACGGCCTGTACGCGGCGGGAGTCATCGTTGCCACGCCGCAGGCCGCGCCCGGAGACTCGGCAAACGTCTCGGTGCAGCTTTTCTCGGGACCGCAGGAGCAGAACCGTCTGAAGAAGGCCGCGCCGGGGCTGGACCTGGTGGTCGACTACGGCTGGCTCGCGATCATTGCCTGGCCGCTGTTCGCGGTGCTCGAATTCTTCCACCGCTGGTCGGGCAACTGGGGCGTGGCCATCATTCTGCTGACGATCCTGATCAAGCTGGTGTTCTTCCCGCTGTCGGCGGCGAGCTACAAGTCGATGGCGAAGATGAAGCTGGTGACGCCGCGCCTGACCAAGATCCGCGAGATGTACGGCAATGACCGCGCGCGGATGAACCAGGCGATGATGGAGCTGTACAAGACCGAGAAGATCAACCCGCTCGGCGGCTGCTTCCCGATCCTGGTGCAGATCCCGGTCTTCATTGCGCTGTACTGGACGCTGCTTGCGGCCATCGAGCTGCGCCACGCGCCGTTCATCCTCTGGATCAAGGATCTCTCGGCGCAGGATCCCTACTACGTGCTGCCGGTACTGATGGCGGCCTCGATGGTGCTGCAGACGCGCATGAACCCGGTGCCGCCCGACCCGGTGCAGGCGAAGGTCATGCAGTTCATGCCCTACGTCTTCAGCGTGTTCTTCTTCTTCTTCCCCGCCGGCCTGGTGCTGTACTGGCTGGTCAACAACATCCTTTCCATCGCCCAGCAGTGGCAGATCCAGCGCATGTTCGATCGCGACAAGACTGCCCATGCCAAGCGCTGACCCGCCGGGAACCCCGCCCGACACCATCGCCGCGATCGCCACGCCCCCCGGGCGCGGTGCCATCGGTATCGTGCGCGTCTCGGGTGCGCGCGCCGCCGAGATCGCACGCCAGCTGCTCGGGCGCGTGCCGCGGCCGCGCGTCGCAACGCTTGGCGCGGCGCGCGATGCCCGTGGCGAGCTCCTTGACGAAGGGCTCTCGCTCTACTTTCCCGCGCCGCACTCCTATACCGGGGAGCCCGGCTTCGAGTTCCACGGCCACGGCGGGCCGACGGTGCTGCAGTCCGTGCTCTCGGCCTGCCTCGATGCCGGCGCGCGGCTCGCCGAGCCGGGGGAATTCACGCGCCGGGCGTTTCTCAACGGCAAGCTCGACCTGGTGCAGGCGGAAGGCGTCGCCGACCTGATCGATGCCGCGAGCCGCGAAGCGGCGCGCTCGGCGTTGCGCTCGCTGCAAGGGGAGTTCTCGGCGGCGGTGGACGCGCTCGTGGCGCAGCTCGTCGAGTTGCGCGCGCTGACCGAGGCAATCCTGGATTTCCCGGATGAGGAAGTGGAGACGCTGCACTTCGACGATGCGCTCGCGCGTCTGGCACGCGTGCGCGCTGCGCTGGCGGACGTGCTCGCGAAGAGCCGCCAGGGGAGCCTGCTGCGCACCGGCATCCACGTCGTGCTCGCCGGTCGGCCGAACGTCGGCAAGTCGAGCCTGCTCAACCGCCTGGCGGGCGAGGAGCGCGCCATCGTCACGCCGGTCGCCGGCACGACGCGCGACGCGCTGCGCGAACCCATCCAGATCGAAGGCGTGCCGCTGGTGATCATCGATACGGCGGGGCTGCGGCCCGCGTCGGATCTCGTCGAAAGGCTGGGCATCGAGCGCACGCAGCGCGAGCTCGAGCGCGCGGACATCGTCATCGTCATCTTCGAAGCGGGTGAGGCGCACGCACCGCTCGAGGGAATGCCCGCGGGCACGGCGCTGGTCGAGGTCTACAACAAGATCGACCTCAAGCCCGGTTTCGTGCCGCCTGGCGGCGCGCTGGCGGTATCGGCGAAGACCGGCGCCGGCCTCGACGCGCTCAAACGCGCCATCCTGCAGGCGACGGGGTGGAGCGCAACCGGCGAGACCGTATTCCTCGCGCGCGAGCGGCACCTGCGCGCGCTGCAGCGCGCGGCCGCGCAACTCGAGGCCGCGGCGCGCGAGCCGCGGCGCTGGGAGCTGTTCGCCGAAGAGCTGCGGCTCGCGCAGACGGCGCTGGCCGGCATCACGGGCGAGTTTACCGCCGACGATCTGCTCGGCGAGATCTTCGGCCGCTTCTGCATCGGCAAATAGTCCGACAGGACTGATTGCACGAGCTTTTTTGCCGTGGCGCGAGTCGCCGCCAGGCGGTAGAATCGCAAGCAAAACGTAAAGGACACGGCCCCCGCAGGGCCGTTTTGCTTTCAGGAAACCTCGGAGATGAACGCACCCGGCGCCGCGCAACCCGACCTCTCGCAAGCTCCCGACTGGGTGCGACACGCGGGCCTGCGACAGTGGGTCGCCGACATCGCCCGGCTCACCAAGCCCGAGCGCATCGTGTGGTGCGACGGCTCGCAGGCGGAGTACGACCGCTTGTGCGAGGAGCTGGTCGCCGCGGGCACGATGATCAGGCTGAACGAGAAGCGGCGGCCCAACAGCCATCTCGCGCGCTCCAATCCCACCGACGTGGCGCGCATGGAGGACCGCACCTTCATCTGCAGCGAGAAGAAGGAGCAGGCCGGGCCGACCAACAACTGGGTCGCGCCGCGCGACATGCGCGCCACGCTCAAGCGCCTGTTCGACGGCTGCATGCGCGGCCGCACAATGTACGTGATGCCGTACTCGATGGGGCCGATCGGCTCGCACATCGCGCAGATCGGAGTCGAAATCTCTGACTCGGCGTACGTGGCGGTCAACATGCGCATCATGACGCGCATGGGCCGCGCGGTTGCCGAGTGGCTCGACGAGGACGGTGATTTCGTGCCTGGCGTGCACTCGGTGGGCGCGCCGCTCGCCGCGGGCCAGAAGGACGTGCCCTGGCCGTGCAACGACAAGGAGAAGTGGATCGTCCATTTTCCGGAGACGCGCGAAATCTGGTCCTATGGTTCGGGCTACGGCGGCAACGCGCTGCTCGGCAAGAAATGCCACGCGCTGCGCATCGCCTCGGTCATGGCGCGCGACGAGGGCTGGCTCGCCGAGCACATGCTCATCCTGCGGCTCACGTCCCCCGAGGGCCGACGATTCCATCTCGCCGCGGCTTTCCCCTCGGCGTGCGGTAAGACGAACCTCGCGATGCTGCAGCCCACGATCCCCGGCTGGAAGGCAGAGACGATCGGAGACGACATCGCGTGGATGCGGCCGGGCCCCGACGGTCGGCTGCGGGCCATCAATCCCGAGGCAGGGTTCTTCGGCGTTGCCCCCGGCACGGGCGTAGAAACCAACTCCACGGCGGTCGCGATGGTCGCGAGCGACACGATCTTCACCAACGTCGCCCTCACCGACGATGGCGACGTGTGG
>CAZAEG010000163.1:0-2975 GCA_964484035.1 uncultured Enterobacteriaceae bacterium
CGTGTTCTGGAAGCTCGCCACCGGCTTGCCGAACGCCTTGCGCTCGGTCACGTAGGCCTTGGTCCATTCGACCGCGGCCTCGGCCTTGGCGACGGCGCCGATGGCGATCTGCATGCGCTCCCAGGGCAGCTCCTGCATCAGATAGATGAAGCCGTTGTTCTCCTGCCCCAGCAGGTTCTCCGCGGGCACCTCGACATTGTCGAAGAACAGTTCCGCGGTGTCCTGTCCCTTGAGACCCAGCTTCTTCAGGCGCTTGCCCTTGGTGAAGCCCTTCATCGAGGTATCGACGACGACCAGGCTCGTGCCCTTGGCGCCCTTCGCCGGATCGGTCTTGGCGACGACGATGGCCAGATCGCAGTGCCAGCCGTTGGTGATGAACGTCTTGGAGCCGTTGACGAGGTACTTGCCGCCCTTCCTCTGCGCGGTCGTCTTCACCGCCTGCAGGTCCGAGCCCGCGCCCGGCTCGCTCATGGCGATCGCCCCGATCATCGCGCCGCAGGCCATCTGCGGCAGATATTTCCTCTTCAGGGCTTCGTTGCCGTAGCGCAGGAGGTAGGGCGCGACGATCTCGGAGTGCAGGCTCCAGCCGAGCGACGAGTTGTTGGCGCGCGCCTGTTCCTCCATCAGCACCATGCTGTAGAGGCGGTCCGCGCCTGCGCCGCCGTATTCCTCGGGCATCGAGCAGCACAGGAACCCGTTCGCGCCCGCTTTCTTCCACACTTCGCGATCGACGTAGCCCTGCTCCTGCCAGCGCTCGTCGTGCGGCTTCACCTCCTCGTCCATGAAACGGCGCACGCTGTCGCGGAAGGTCTCGTGCTCGGGGGAGAACAGGGTCCGCGGGATCATTACTCGAGGGCTCCCAGGGCCGCGCGCACGATCGCCGCGCGGTCCACGCCGAAATGCGCGCGCAAGGCCGCGCGCGTGTCGCTGCGCCCGAAGCCGTCGGTGCCCAGCGTCACGTAGCGCCCCGGCACCCATTCGCGGATCAGGTCGGCGAGCGCGCTCACGTAGTCGCTCGCCGCGATCACCGGCCCCTTGCCGCCCTCGAGGCACTGCGCGACCCACGGCGTCCTTGCCGAACGCCCGTCGCGGCGCAATTCCGTGAAGCTCGTCACCGACCACACTTCCGCGGTGACGCCGTGCTCCGATTCGAGCACCTCGGCCGCCGCCAGCGCCTCGCGCAGGATCGCGCCCGCGCCCAGCAGCCTGACGTGCTTCCTGCCTTTGCCCGCCTCCCGCACGCGATGCATGCCCTTCAGGATGCCTTCCTCCGCCCCCGCCGGCATCGCCGGGTGCGCGTAATTCTCGTTCATCACCGTGACGTAATAGAAGACGTCCTCGCCCGTCTCCAGCATGCGCCGCGCGCCGTCCTGCAGGATCAGGGCGAGCTCGTAGCCATAGCAGGGATCGTAGGCGATGCAGTTCGGGAGGGTCGAGGCGACGAGGTGGCTCGAGCCGTCCTGGTGCTGCAGCCCTTCGCCCGCGAGCGTCGTGCGGCCCGCGGTGGCCCCGACGAGGAAGCCGCGCGAGCGCGAGTCGGCCGCCGCCCAGATCAGGTCGCCGACGCGCTGGAAGCCGAACATCGAGTAGAAGATGTAGAAAGGCAGCATCGGCACGCCGTGCGTGCTGTAGCTGGTGGCCGCCGCGATCCACGAGGCGAGCGCGCCCGCCTCGGTGATGCCCTCCTCCAGGATCTGCCCGTCCTGCGACTCCTTGTAGTAGAGCAGCTCCTCGCGATCCTCGGGCTCGTAGAGCTGTCCGAACGGCGCGTAGATGGCGACGTTGCGAAACAGCGACTGCATGCCGAAGGTGCGCGCCTCGTCGGCGACGATCGGCACGATGTGCCGGCAGAGGCCGGGATCCTTGAGCAGCTGCGCAAGCAGCTGCACGTACTGCATGGTGGTCGACTGCTCGCGGCCGCCCGAGCCCTCCAGGAACTTCCTGAACGCCGCGCGCGCGGGCACGGGCAGCTGCTTCGCCTGGGTTCTGCGCTCCGGCAGGTAACCGCCGAGGCGCTCGCGCCGCGCGTGCAGATAGCGCATCTCGGGCGAGCCCTCCGCCGGCCGGTAGAACTTGAGCCCGGTCACCTCCTCGTCCGAGAGCGGCAGGGCGAAGCGGTCGCGAAACGCCTTCAGCGCGTCGTCGTCGAGCTTCTTTTGCTGGTGGGTACCCATCTTGCCCTGCCCCCAGGTGCCCATGCCGTAGCCCTTCTTGGTCTTGGCGAGGATCACGGTGGGCTGGCCCTTGTGGCTCACGGCCGCGTGGTACGCGGAGTAGATCTTCACCGGGTCGTGGCCGCCGCGCTTCAGGCGGTCGATATCGTCGTCGGTCAGGTCGGCGACCAGCGCCTTCAGCTCCGGGTACTTGTTGAAGAAGTGCTCCCGGTTGAAGCGCCCGTCGGTGGCGGCGTAGGTCTGGAACTCGCCGTCCACCGTCTCGTGCAGCCGTCTGAGGATCACGCCCTCGTGGTCGCGCGCGAACAGCGCATCCCAGTCGCTGCCCCAGATCAGCTTGATGACGTTCCAGCCCGCGCCCGCGAACAGCCCTTCCAGCTCCTGGATGATCGAGCCGTTGCCGCGCACCGGGCCGTCAAGGCGCTGCAGGTTGCAGTTGACGACGAAGATCAGGTTGTCCAGGCCCTCGCGCGCCGCGATCGACAGGCCCGCCAGCGACTCGGGCTCGTCCATCTCACCGTCGCCCGGGAAGGCCCAGACCTTGCGTCCGGCGGTCTGCAGGATGCCGCGCTGCTCGAGGTAGCGCATGAAGCGCGCCTGGTAGATGGCGTTCAGCGGCCCGATTCCCATCGAGCCGGTCGGGAACTGCCAGAACTGCGGCATCAGCCAGGGATGCGGATAGGAGGAAAGCCCCTGGCCGCCGGTCTCGCGCCGGTAGCTGTCGAGCTGCGCCTCGGTGAGGCGCCCCTCGAGGAAGGCGCGCGCATACACGCCCGGCGCCGAATGCGGCTGGAAGTACAC
>CAZAEG010000164.1:0-3529 GCA_964484035.1 uncultured Enterobacteriaceae bacterium
GGCTTGACGGTGACCGGCCTGTGCCGCGGCGGCTTCTTCACGGCACCGGACTGGAAGGACGACAATCTGCGCGCCATCGAGGAGGCGCAGGTCCTGGGCGCGCAGTGCCTGGTACTGGTGGTCGGCGGGCTGCCTGCGGGCTCGAAGGATCTGGGCTCCGCGAGAAAGCGCGTCACCGAGGGGATCCAGGCGATCCTGCCCGAAGCGAGGAAGGCCGGCGTGCCGCTCGCCATCGAGCCATTGCACCCGATGCAGGCCGCGGATCGCGCGTGCATCAACACGCTCGAGCAGGCAATCGACTTGTGCGACGCGCTGGGCGAGGGTGTCGGCGTGGCAGTAGACGTGTACCACGTCTGGTGGGACCCGAAACTGGAAAGCCAAATCCGGCGCGCGGGAGAGAAGCGCCTGCTCGCCTACCACATCTGCGACTGGCTGGTCCCGACACGCGATCTGCTCAACGACCGCGGCATGATGGGCGACGGCGTCATCGACCTGCCGAAGATCCGCGGCTGGATGCAGGCCGCGGGCTACGACGGCGCGCACGAAGTCGAAATCTTCTCCGAGCGCGACTGGTGGCGGCGCGACGCCGACGAGGTGCTCGCCGTTTGCGGGGAGCGCCACCGCGCCACATGAAGCTGGGCTACTTCACCATGCCGCTGCACCCGGTCGGCAAGGACTGGCGCCGGACGCTCGCCGAGGATCGCGAGGCGGTAATCCTCGCCGATCGCCTCGGCTACGAGGAGGCGTTCATCGGCGAGCACGTCACCGATCTCGCCGAGACCATCACCTCGTGCCTGATCTTCATCGCGACGCTCGCGCGCGACACGCAGCGCATCCGCCTGGGCAGCGGCACCGTGAACCTCGCCAACCGCCATCCGGCGGCGACCGCGGCCGAGATCGCCATGGTCGACACGCTGCTCGAAGGCCGCTTCATCCTCGGCGCCGGGCCGGGAGGCCTGCGCTCGGACGCCGAGATGATGGGTAACTTCGACGTCGACCGCAACGCGCTTTTCGTGGAAGCGCTCGAGCACATGATCGCGCTGTGGACGCAGGCGCCGCCTTACCGGCTGCAGGGGAAGTTCTGGAACCTGACGACCGAGCGCACCTGGATCGAGGATCTCGGGCAGGGGGCGATGCTGAAGCCGTTCCAGCGCCCGCACCCGCCGATCGTCGTCACCGCCATCCTGCCGCATTCCAGCGGCATCGCCGCGGCCGCGGCGCGCGGCTGGACGCCGATCTCGGCCAACTTCGTCCAGTCCTGGGTGGTCGCGACCCATTGGCCGATGTACGTCGAGGGCTGCGCGCGAGGCGGCCGCGAGGCGCGCGGCGCCGACTGGCGCGTGGCGCGCAGCATCTTCGTCGCCGATGACGAGGCCACGCTCGAGCGCATGACGCGCGCGCCGGGTAACACCTTCGCGCAGTACTTCCGCAACCTGCAGCGCAAGTCGGCAGCGGGCCGCGGCAACGCCGTCTTCAAGCACGACCCGGCGCTCACCGACGAGGCGCTCACCGACCAGTACCTGGTCGACACCATGCTGACGAGCGGCACGGTGAACGAGGTGGTGGACAAGCTCCTCGCCTTCCGCGAGACGGTCGGTCCTTTCGGCACCCTGCTGTATTGCGGGCACGATTGGGGCGAACCGGCCGCCATGCGCCGCTCGATGCAGCTGATGGCCGAAGAGGTGCTGCCGCGCGTCAATCGCGCACTGGGCGAGACTTGACCGGGATCAAAGCGCCGGGCGCGGCGCCGGGTAGCGTGCAGGCATGAGAGCCGCCGACATCATGGTGAAAGACGTGGTCACCGCAGGGCCCGAGGCCTCGGTGCGGGAGCTCGCCGCGCTCATGCTCGAGCGGCGCATCAGCGGCATGCCGGTGGTCGACGGCGCGGGGCGCCTGCTCGGCATCGTCAGCGAGGGCGATCTCATCCGGCGGCCCGAGATCGACACCGACCGGGTCAAGCTGGGCTGGCTGCGCCTGCTGCTTTCGGACGAGGCGCGCGCGCGCGATTTCGTCAAGTCGCACGGGCGCAAGGCGCGCGAGGTGATGACGCAGCCCGCGATCAGCGTCGCCGCGGACGCGCCGCTCGCCGAGGTCGTGCGGCTCATGGAGCGGCACCGCGTCAAGCGCCTGCCGGTGGTGGAGAAAGGAAAGCTCGTGGGCCTGGTGACGCGCGCCGATCTGCTGCGCGCGCTGGTGGCGCAACAGGCAGCGCCGGCGCCCGAGCGCAGCGACCACGATCTGCGCCAGAAGATCGTTTCGATGCTGCGCGGCGAGGACTGGGCAGCGAGCGCCGTCGTGCACGTGCAGGTGGAAAACGGCGTGGCGCAGCTCTGGGGCACGGTGGAATCCGAGGACCAGCGCGAGGCATTGCTGCTCGCGGTGCGCGGCGTGCCCGGCGTGAAGGACGTGCAGCCGCACCTGGGGCGCGTGCTGCCGGGCTGAGGCCACGCGCCGCCGCCTCGGCTACGATGGCGGCGTGAGCGCGCAGTTCCCGATCGCCGACGCGCACCAGCACTTCTGGGACCCGCGCGTCAACTACCACCCGTGGCTGTGCGATGCCGAGCCGATCGCGTTCCGCTATGGCGACTACGCCGCGATCCGTGGCCCGTACCTGCCCGCAGACTACTTCGCCGATGTGCGCGGCTTCGACGTGGTGAAGACGGTTTACGTCGAGACCGAGTGGGATCCGCGCGATCCGCTGGGCGAGACGGCGTGGGTCGAACGGCTGCGCCGCAACACGGGCTTGCCGACCGTCATGGTGGCGCAGGCCTGGCTCGACCGCGACGACGCGCACGCCGTGCTCGAGCGCCAGGCGGCCTTTGCCTTCGTGCGCGGCATCCGCCACAAGCCGCGACCGGGCCAGATGCGCGATGCGAAGTGGCGCGCGGGGTACGCGCGCCTCGCGTCCCTGGGCCTGCGCTTCGACCTGCAGACGGCCTGGACCGAGCTCGGCGACGCGGCGGCGCTGTGCCGCGACTTCCCCGACACGCGGCTGATCCTCAACCACACGGGGCTGCCCGCCGATCGCAGCGCCGCAGGCATCGCCGGGTGGAAGCGCGCGCTCGGGGTGCTCGCCGCCTGCCCGAACGCGGCGATCAAGATCTCCGGGCTCGGCTTGCCGGGTACGCGCTGGACGCCGGAACTCAACCGCGGGGTGGTGCTGACCGCCATCGAGACGTTCGGCATCGAGCGCGCGATTTTTGCGAGCAACATGCCGGTCGACAGCCTGTGCGCGAGCTTCGCCGAGATCTACGGTGGATTCCGGGAGATCGCAAAGGACCTCTCGCCGCTGGAGCAGCGAAGCCTATTCCACGACAATGCGGTTCGCATCTATGCCATGGAGTGAGGGATGACCGCCAAGCTGCGACTGGGGTACGTGGGTGTGGGGCTGATGGGATTGCCGATGGTGAAGCGGCTCGCCCCCCTGGGCTACGCGATCCGCGCCTACGACCTCGTGCCGGCACAGGTCGAGGCCGCCGCAGCGGCCGGAGCGAGCGCCGCCCGCTCGGCGGCGGATGTCGTGCAGGGC
>CAZAEG010000165.1:0-6821 GCA_964484035.1 uncultured Enterobacteriaceae bacterium
TCTTCAGCATCAGAGGTCGTGCCCGGAGTAAGTCAGGTTGAAGGACTTGTTGATCAGCGGGAAATCCGGAACGATGTTGTCCATGATGGCGTGCTCGAGCGCCGGCCAGTTCTGCCACGACGGGTCGTGCACGTGGCAGCGCCGGATCCTGCCGCTCTCGAGCTCCAGGGCGCAGAACACCTCGCCGCGCCAACCCTCCAGCCAGCCCGCCCCGTAGGCGTCCCCCGCGGGAAGCTGCACTTCGCTGCGAATCTCTCCGCGCGGCAGCCGCTCGCAGATCTCATCAATGAGGCGCAAGGACTCCAGCAGCTCCTCGAAGCGCACGATCACGCGCGCGGCGACGTCGCCGTTGCGGTGCGTGGCCATCCTCACGTCGAGCTGGTCGTACGGGCGGCAGGGATGGTCGCTCCTGAGATCGATCGCCTGGCCGCTCGCGCGCGCCACGAGCCCCGTCACCCCGAGCCGGTAGGCGACATCCGGCCGCAGGCGCCCGGCGGCGATGAAGCGGTCCTGCAGCCCCGCGTGCTCGTCGAAGATGACGCGCAGCGACTGCACGTCGCGCGACACGCTCTCGCAGTCGCGCCGCATGCGCTCGAGCGCCGCGGCGCCGACGTCTTCCGCCACCCCGCCGGGCACGACGCGGTCCATCATGAAGCGGTGCCCGAAAACCTCGCGCGCGGCGCGCTGCCAGTCCTCGCGCAGTTTCGAGAACTGCGTCAGCGCAAGCGCGAAGCCGGCGTCGTTCCCCAGGGCGCCCAGATCGCCCAGGTGGTTCGCCACGCGCTCGCGCTCCAGCATCAGCGCGCGCAGCCAGCACGCGCGCACCGGCGCCTCCACCCCCGCCGCCTCCTCCAGCGCCATGCAGTACGCCCAGGCGTGCGCCACGGTCGAATCGCCGGACACGCGCCCGGCGAGCAGGTGCGCCCCCGCGGGCGGCAACTGGGTGAAGCGCTTCTCGATTCCCTTGTGCGCATAGCCGAGCCGCTCTTCCAGCCGCAGCACCTTCTCGCCGACGACGGAAAAGCGGAAGTGCCCCGGCTCGATGATGCCCGCGTGCACCGGCCCGACGGGAATCTCGTGCACGCCTTCGCCTGCCACCCGCACGAACGGGTAGTCGGTGACGCCGCAATCGTCGAACACTTCCTTGCCGGTGGAGTTGCTGAGCAGCGGGTGGTAGCCGTACGGCCAGGCGCCGTGATTGAGCCACGCGCGCCGGTCGGCGGCTTCCTCGGCGGTCAGCCCCAGCAGGTCACCCACCGCGCGCTGCATGCGCCCGGCGAAATGGAACACCGTGGACAGGTCCGGATAGGTCGCGCCGCCCGCGAGCGGCAGCTCGGCCCACAGCAGGCCCTCCGGCGTGGCGTACGCGGCGCAGATGAAATACTCCTGCCGCCGCTCCGCGCCCCACAGCGCCACCAGCCGCCCGCCGCGCTCGAGCACCGCGCGCGCCGCGCTCCGCCAGCTTTCGCGCTCGAGAACCTCGCGCCTCATCCGGCCACCATGCGCGCCGCCTCGCGGTACCAGCCCTCGAGGTACGGCGGGATGTACAAGCCCAGCATCAGCCCGAGACCCAGGTGCACGAACACGGGAACGAGCGCCGGCGGGTGCGGCAGGGGCTTCAGGTCGGTCTCGCCGAACACCATCGGCTGCACGCGCTGGAACACCGAAGCGAACGCGACGCCCAGCCCTACCAGCAGGAACGGCGTCGCCCACGGCTGCTCGCGCATGGTCGTGGTCAGGATCAGGAACTCGCTCGCGAACACGCCGAAGGGCGGCATGCCGAGGATGGCGAGCGAGCCGAGCATCAGCCCCCAGCCCACCGTGGGGTTGGCGCGCACCAGGCCGCGGATCTCGCTCATCACCTGCGTGCCGGCGTGCTGCGCGGCATGGCCCACGGCGAAGAAGATCGCCGACTTGACGAGCGAGTGCACCGTCATGTGCAGGAGCCCCGCGAAGGTGGCGACCGGCCCGCCGACGCCGAAGGCGAAGGTGATGAGGCCCATGTGCTCGATCGACGAATAGGCGAACATGCGCTTCACGTCGCGCTGGCGCGACAGGAAGAACGCCGCCACCACCACCGAGAGGAGGCCAAAGGCCATCATCATCTGCCCGGCAAGCCCCGGGCCGAGCGCGCCGTCGGTAAGCACCTTGCAGCGCAGCACCGCGTACAGCGCGACGTTCAGGAGCAGCCCCGAGAGCACCGCCGACACCGGCGTCGGCCCTTCCGCGTGCGCGTCGGGCAGCCAGTTGTGCACCGGCACCAGGCCGACCTTGGTGCCGTAGCCGACGAACAGGAACGCGAAAGCGAGCGCCATGATGCGCGGGTCGAGGCTCGTCTTGATGGTGTCGAGGTGCGTCCAGAGGAGCGTGCCCTCGGCCCCGGCGCCCGCGCGCTCGGCCGCCATGTAGAGCAGCACCGTGCCGAAGAGCGCCTGCGCGATGCCCACGCCGCACAGGATGAAGTATTTCCACGCGGCTTCCAGGCTCGCGGCCGTGCGGTAGACGCTCACCAGCATCACGGTGGCGAGCGTTGCGGCTTCCATCGCCACCCACAGCAAGCCCATGTTGTTGGTGGTGAGCGCGAGGAGCATGGTGAAGCTGAACAGCTGGTACATGCTGTGGTACAGGCGCAGGCGCCGCGCGGTCATGCGCCCGTGCTCCTGCTCGACGCGCATGTAGGGGCGCGAGAAGATCGCCGTGGTAAGGGCGACGAAGGCGGTGAGCGCGACGAGGAACACGTTCAGCGCGTCGATGGCGAACTCGCGCCCGAGCGCGTACAGCGGCCCGGCGGCGACGACGCGCGCGGTGAGCAGCGCGGCGGCGAGGAAGGTGGCGAGGCTGAAGGCGATGTTCAGCTCGGGGGCATTGCGCCGGTGCCCGGTGAGGGCGAGGGCGACTGCGCCCGCGAGCGGCACGCCGAGCAGGCAGACCAGCGCGACGACGCTAGTCATCCTTCAGCTTCTCCAGGTGGCGGATGTCGAGGCTGTCGAACTGCTCGCGGATCTGGAACAGGAACACGCCGAGGATCAGGATGCCGACCAGCACGTCGAGCGCGATGCCGAGCTCCACCACCATCGGCATGCCGTAGGTGGCCGCGGTGGCGGCGAAAAAGAGGCCGTTCTCCATGGCGAGAAAGCCGATCACCTGCGGCACCGCCTTCGAGCGGGTGATCATCATCATGAAGGAGAGCAGCACGCAGGCGAGCGCGATGCCGAGCGTGCCGCGCCCGATGGACGCGGCGAGCTCGGCGATCGGCGCGGCGAGGTAGAAAGCGAAGATGACGAGCACGATGCCCACGATCAGCGTGGTGGGCACATTGATCAGCATTTCCACATCCCAGCGCACGTTCAGGCGGTTGATCACCCGGTGCAGGAGCCAGGGGATGAGGAGCACCTTCAACGCGAGGGTCATGCCGGCCGAGACGTAGAGATGCGGCTGGCGCGTGGCGTAGCCCATCACCGCGGTGGCCGCCACCAGCACCATGCCCTGCAGGGTGTAGTAGTGGATGAGGGAGAGGATGCGGCGCTGCGCCAGCATGGCGAACGCGAGCAGCAGCAGCAGTGCCGCGAACAGGTTGACGAGCTGCTGCATGAGCCCGGTCATCGCGGCCCCGCGCCAAGGAGGATGCGCACCAGCATGGCGATCACCGCCAGCATGAACGCCATGCCGAGGAACTCGGGCACGCGGAAAATGCGCATCTTCGCGCTCAGCGTCTCGAGCAGCGCGAGCAGGAAGCCCGCGACGGCGAGCTTTGCGACCAGCACCGGCGCCGCGGTGAGCAGCGCCGCCGGCGCCTGCGCGTGGGCCACGCCCCAGGGCGCGAACAGCGCCATGCCGATGCAGGCGTAGGCGAAGAGCTTGAGCGCCGCCGCCCACTCGAGCAGCGCGAGGTGGCGCCCGGAGTACTCCAGGATCAGCGCCTCGTGCACCATGGTGAGCTCGAGGTGCGTGGCCGGGTTGTCGACCGGCACGCGCGCATTCTCGGCGAGCGCCACCATGACGAACGCCACCGCGGCGAGCGCGAGGCTCGGCTGGATGCCGATCTCCTGGGCCGAGAGCGTGCGCACGATGCTGGTGAGCGAGGTCGAGTCCGAGATCAGCGCGGCGGTGAAGAACACCATGAGCAGCGCCGGCTCGGCGAGGAAGCCGACCAGCATCTCGCGGCGCGCGCCGAGGCTGCCGAAGGCGGTGCCGACGTCCATGGCGGCGAGCGCGGCGAACACGCGCGCCAGCGCGAACAGGCCCACCAGCGCGATGGCGTCGGCGGCGGGCGCGAGCGGCAGGTCGGTCGAGAGCGTCGGCACGATGCCGCAGGCGAGCGTCATGCAGCCGAAGATGACGTAGGGCGCGGTGCGGAACAGCGGGCTCGCGTTCGCCGCCAGCACCGAGTCCTTGTTGAACAGCTTGTGCAGCACGCGGTAGGGCTGCAGCAGCCCCGGCGCGGTGCGGTTCTGCAGCCACGCGCGGCACTGGCCCACCCAGCCCAGGAGCAGCGGCGCGGCCGCGAGCGCGGCGACGATCTCGAGCGCCTGCGAGGCGAAGCCGAGCGCGCTCACCGCGTCACCCAGATGAGCACCGCGATCAAGGTGGCGAAGCTGTAGAGCAGATAGATCGCGATCCGGCCCCGCTGCAGCGTGCCGATGGCGCGCGCGGCGGACTCCACCAGGCGCGCGAGCGGCAGATACAGCCAGTGCCAGAGATGGTCGCCCACCTCGACGGCGTAGCGCGGGTGCGCGTCGAACGCCGTGGGCAGCTCGCGCCGCATGCGCATCAGCGGCTCGAAGATCTGCCGCACCGGCTGGCCGAAGCCCTCGGCGGTGTCCTGCATGCGCGCCGTCTGCCAGGGAAAGCCGCAGTCCCAGGGCGCGGCGCGGCGCAGCCGCCCGTGGTACAGGCGCCGCACGAGGACGTAGGCGAGGCCGAAGCTCGCCGCCACGCCGGCGAAGAACAAGAGCGGCCCGTAGCTCGCGCGCGCCGCGGCCACCGGCACGAGCAGCCAGCTCGAGCCGGAATCCGGCAGGCGCGCGCCGACCAGGAGCTCGGTCACCGGCGCGAGCAGTTCGATGCCCTGCACGGGGAACAGCCCCAGCGCGACGCAGCCCGCCATCAGCCAGACCATGCCGAGGCGCTCCCAGGAGCCGGCGTCGTGGGCCGCCGCGAGCTTCTCCTCGCGGTGCTGGCCGAGGAAGATGACGCCGTAGAACTTGACCATGGTGTAGCCGGCGAGCGCCGCGACCAGCGCGATCACGGCGGCCACCGCGGGCACCAGCATGTTGAGGAAGGCGTTGGGCAGCCCCGGCGTGAACAGAAAGCTCTGCAGCAGCAGCCACTCGGAGACGAAGCCGCCGAGGGGCGGCAGCCCGGCGCTCGCCAGCACGCCGAGCAGGCAGGCCCAGCCCACCCAGGGCATGACGCGCAGCAACCCCCCCAGCCGGCCGAGGCTGCGCTCGCTCGTCGCGTGCAGCACGGCGCCGGTGGCGAGGAACAGGAGCGACTTGAAGAAGGCGTGGCTGGCGACGTGGTAGAGCGCGGCGGTGAGCGCGAGCGCCGCCACCGCCGGCATCCGGTACGCGGCGAACAGCAGCGCGAGGCCGATGCCGGCGAAGATGAGGCCGGTGTTCTCGATCGAGGACCAGGCGAGCAGGCGCTTCATGTCCGACTGCACGGCGGCGAACACCACGCCGAGCACGGCGCTAGCGAGGCCGAGCGCGAGCACCAGCACGCCCCACCACCAGAGCTGCGCCGGCAGCAAGTCGTAGGCGACGCGCAGGAACCCGTACACCGCGGTCTTCAGCATCACGCCGCTCATCAGCGCCGACACCGGCGAGGGCGCCGCCGGGTGCGCCTCCGGCAGCCACACGTGCAGCGGCACCAGGCCCGCCTTGGCGCCGAAGCCGGCGAGCGCGAGCAGGAACGCCACCGACGCCCAGAACGGCGACAGGTGCTGCGCACGCATGTTGGCGAAGCTGTAGTCGCCGGTGTTCGCCTGCAGCACGCCGAAGCAGAGCAGGATGCCGAGCGCGCCGATGTGCGCGATCAGCAGGTACAGGTAGCCGGCGCGCCGGATCTCGGCCATGCGGTGGTTGCTGATGACGAGGAAGAACGAGGCGAGCGCCATCGTCTCCCACATCACCATGAACGCGTAGGCGTCGTCGGCGATCACGACGAGCGCCATGGCGGCGAGAAACACGTGGTACTGCAGGCACAGGAGCCCGGGCGCGGTGCCTTCGCTCTGGCGGAAGTAGCCCGCGGAAAACAGCGACACGCCGGCCGCCGTGCCGCCGAGCACGACGAGGAAGAAGGCCGACAGGCCGTCAAGGCGGAAGTGGAACGGCAGCCCGGGCAGGCCGATCGGCAGCACCATGGCCTGCGGCGCGCCCCACAGGGCGGGCAGTGCCGCCGCGGCAACGAGCAGCGCCACCCCGCCGCCGGCGGGGAACAGCACGCGCGCGACGAAGTGGAAGCGGTGCAGCGCGGCGAGCCCGGCGACGCCGAGGGCGAGCCACGCGGCGCCGAGCGCGAGGACCGCCACGAGCTGCGGCGCGGCGCTCATCGCGCGAGCCTGCAGTCGCGCAGGCTCGAGTAGACGAAGCCGTTCCTGCTCGAGACGAAGGCGTAGCTGAACTCCGAGCCGCCCTGCTCGCGCCCGCGCTCGCCGTGGCGCACGAACACGCAGCGCGACATCATCTCGCGGTCGGCGCGGTAGTCGCCCGCCTCGCTCGAGCGGATCAGGCGCAGCTCGACGCCGCGCTCGCCCACGCGGCGCAGCTCGAACTCGAGGTCGCGGCCGGCACGGTAACGGCAGGCGAGGCTGCCGTCGG